>JAYVGA010000129.1:0-11392 GCA_043772635.1 Chitinophagaceae bacterium | reverse complement strand
TGAAAGCGTAATTTTTCGGCAGGTATACCAATGCTCCCGTGCCATTTTTTTCTTTCTGCTGCCCAAAATTTATACCATTCCATCTGTGTGCCGGGGCGGATAAAAAACTGCATTTCCATTTGTTCAAATTCCCGCATGCGAAATATAAATTGCCTCGCTACAATTTCATTTCTAAAAGCTTTACCCGTTTGTGCAATACCAAATGGTATTTTCATACGGCCGGTTTTTTGCACATTTAAAAAGTTTACAAAAATACCCTGCGCAGTTTCGGGGCGCAAATAAATGGTATCGCTTTCTTCTGCCACACTGCCTATCTGTGTGCTGAACATGAGGTTAAACTGGCGTACTTCCGTCCAGTTACATGTTTTGCTGATGGCACATTTTATTTTATGTTCTTCAATTAAATTTTTTAATCCCGCCATATCATCTTTGGCAAGCAAAGCATCCATTGCAGCCAATACTTCTTTTGCCAATTGCCCATTGCCCATTGCCAATTGCTCTTCCGCAAACCCTTCTATTAAATGATCTACACGGTACCGTTTGTTGCTGTCTTTATTATCTATCATCGGGTCGCTGAAATTATCTACATGGCCACTGGCCTTCCATACAGTGGGGTGCATAAAAATGGCGGCATCAATGCCCACAATATTTTCATGCATTTGGGTCATACTTTTCCACCAGTAATCCCGCAGGTTTTTTTTTAACTGTGCACCCATTTGGCCATAGTCGTAAACAGCCGCCAGTCCATCATATATTTCGCTGCTCTGAAAAATATAACCGTATTCTTTGCAATGTGCAATAAGTGCTGAAAAATTATTTGTTTCGTTTGCCATGGGCGCAAAGATAGCAGAATAGTTTTTTTAGAAAAAGCTTTTGGGGATATACAAAAATAGTGGCGCTATTCCGGGTCTTTTTTTACCGGCAGTGTAAAGCCAATGGTAGTGCCTACATCTAATTTGCTGCGCACATGTATAGTTTGGCCATGTGCTTCTATAATATGTTTGCAAATAGAAAGCCCCAGGCCACTGCCGCCCACTTTACGGCTGCGGGCAAGATCTGTGCGGTAAAATCTTTCAAAAATTCGGGAGATATGTTCTTCCGGAATACCTACACCCTCATCACTTATTTCAATTAAAATGTTTTTACCATCTACATTATAAAAGCTGGCTTCTATGGTGCTGTTCTCATTGCTGTATTTAATGGCATTATCTACAAGGTTTATGAGTACCTGCCTTATCTTCTCCTCATCTGCATAAACTGCCAGCGGAAATTCGCAGCCTTTTTTAATAATGCACTTTATGTTTTTTTCTTTGGCTTTAAGAAAAAGACTTTCATACACATCTTTAATTAAATCCTGTATAACAAAATTACGCAGGGTAAGTTGCAGCTGCCCGCTTTCCAGTTTCGAAATTTCATCCAGGTCGTCCAGCAAATTTACCAGGCGGTCTACATTACGGGAGGTACTTTGCAAAAATTTTGTATTAACCGTTTCGTTGTAAAGTGCCCCGCCCAACAGCGTATCTACATAACCCTGTATGGCAAAAATGGGTGTCTTAAGTTCGTGACTCAGGTTTTGCAAAAACTCTTTTCTAAACACTTCATTTTGTAGAAGCACATCTATTTCTGCCTTGCGCTGCATGGCCCAAAATTCTACATCCTGTCTTACTTCATCAATACTTTTTTGCGGCAAAATATTTTTGTAATAAAACTCTTCTCTCTTGCTGGCCTTTGTTTGGTAGATGAGTTTGTAAATAAGTTTTATTTTACGGTAAATAAAAGTTTGAAGCGTATAAAGGATAAGGCCAAAACTACCAAGAAAAATAACTGCAAAAACAATAAGAGCTATCCACCATACGGGTTTAAAAATAAAGAAACCGAACGTAATAGGTATAGAAAGTACGAGTGCTGTAAGCGCTGCTAATTGTTGGGGCGAAAAATTTTTAGTTGAAAACATGGGGGAAGCTGTTGGCTAAACCGTTTAATTTTTTTGAAAGCTATGAGCTGTTAGCCCTCAGCTTTTAGCCTATCCTTATAAATTGATCATTATAATTTGTTTGGAAGCTGTTAGCGCTCCTTCAAATAGATCATAATAATTTTTTAAAAGTATTTCCCTGCAAGCTAAAACATTTGAGTTAAAAATAAATATCATTGCAGCAAACGGCTAATTCTTATTTTGAGGTGCTATAAACATATACAGTATTTTGTATTTTACATATGCCTACATTTTTATTGTTCTGGAGTTTTTGAGAAAACTTGCTCCATTGATTTTAACCTTAGTAGAAGTTTGATAAAGTAATTGTATTAACCTTATTATCTTCAATATTAAATATGTTTGAGGCCAATTAAAAAATAAGGTAATTAGGTTGCCTGATGTTTTTCATAAATTTTCTGATAAGGTTTGCTTATGCAGACGCCCAAAGAACTTACCGTGCAGGTAATTTTTTCTGAAATAAAAAGTAAAAAAAATCATTACAGCCCTCAATATATTACTTAGCCCGGCAAACTGCTCAAGGCTAAAAGCTAACGGCTAACAGCTTCTCACCTCACAACTCAAACTTATACCCCACGCCTTTTACAGTGGTTATACAATCCATATCAAGCTTTTGGCGGATCTTGCGGATATGAACATCAATGGTACGGTCGCCAACTATTACTTCGGTACCCCAAATCTGGTTTAAAATTTCGTTGCGTAAAAAAACCTTGCCGGGTTTGGATGCCAGTAAAGCCAGGAGTTCAAATTCTTTACGTGCAAGAATAATATCGGTGCCTTTATGGGTTACAATATATTTTTCCCTGTCTATAGAAATATCTCCCACCGTAATAATTCCGGTATCATCTTTTTGCAATCTTCTAAAAAGGGAGTTTACTTTACTCAGTAATATTTTGGGGCTGATGGGTTTGGTAAGATAATCATCGGCACCGGTTTCCAGCCCTTTTATTTCTGTGCTCTCATCGCTCATGGCAGAAAGAAATACAATAAGTGTTTTTTTAAAATTGGGCATCATCCGCAACTGGTTACACACTTCAATGCCATTTTTGCCGGGCATCATCACATCAAGTATGATAAGGTCGGGTTGGGTTCTTTTAGCTTTTTCTATGGCATCATCGCCGCTTTTAGCGGTTACCACTTCATATCCTTCCTGCTGCAGGTTAAACTGGATGATTTCCAGGATATCCGGTTCGTCATCAGCAATCAGTATTTTTTTTGTAGTGCTCATAAAAAATTAGTTGCGCAAAAGTAGCTTAACAAATTGATGGAATGATGCGTTAAATGAACGTTATAATATTATTAAATTGTTAAGCGTAAACGGTTTGAATTTTATTATTGTGTGCCCGTTTTGCGGGCATAACACAAAATTGCATCATCTTTGCTTCAGGAAAAATACTTTATGAAGAATATATATTTACTCTTTTGTTTTATAATTATGGGTGCCGGTGCTTTTGCTTCTGAGGCAGATACAGTAAAAATTCCTTTATTCCGGCAGGGATTTCATGACAAGATTAATAACGAACAGGTGCTGGGAGATAAGGCAGATGGCAAACAGGATAGTTATATGCATGTAAGTAAAAATGAAGAAATAAACCTGCATGTGAGCGATGCATTTTTTAGAAAAGTAGATGACCTTCAAACCTGGGTAGAAACCAACCCGGTCCTTGCCACCAATAATGAAAAAATCCGTTACCTGAGGCTGATAGAAAATATGGTGCGCTCTTTTAGGGCCAGCTGGAGAAACAAAGAAATAAAGCCGGTAGAATTTCCTGCTTTTTTTACTACATACGAAACTATTTTTAAAGGCTTACCTGCCGGCAAATCTATCCTGCCGCAAATTGAAGCAGCACCGTATGAAGCAGCAAAATTAAATACGGCTATCTTTTTTGATAATAAGGATTACCCCGAAGCACAAAAAATAGTTTACCTTAAATACTGCACCCTTCACCCGGATAATATTTTAAAAACCATACGCCCATTTGCAAAAGAAACTTTTGCAGACAGCCTGGTTTTGGTGGCCTGCAAAAACAACCCGGTACAATTGTATTCGTACGCACAATCTGCAACTACACCAGAGGGTAAACTCATACACCGCAATACCAGTACTATGGTAAAAGTAGTGGCACAGCTAAGCCAAACACCTAACGCATTATTGTATTTTCCTTTTTTAGATGATTTGCTTAGCGGTAAAAACACGGTAGAAAATATTAAAAAATATGTGGGCGACGGAACAGCCAGCTATGACAGCATTGGTTATTTTAAAATGCTGGTGAAAACAGAAATAGATTATTACAAACGCCTGGCGCCTCCTATGAGAGATACGCCGGTGGCCTTATACGGGCCCAATGGCCTGCGTGAAGTTTTAAAAGGAAAGGCGCTGCAGCATTTTATAAAACCCATTAATGAGCTGCACGATTTAAGCAATCTTTCAGTGCGCATGAGAGCCATTCAGCCACTGGGCATACAGGAATTGTATTATATGCTGATAATGGGGGAAGCGGATATTTTTACTTCGAGCTACAAACATAGCTTTACCCGTATGCTGCAGTTAATGGGTGCAAACCCAAGGGGCGATTCCCTGCTGCAGAGTGTGCACTTTGATTTTTTTAAGAAGTTTATTAAAATGGCAGCCAACTTTAATAAGCTGGATACTTTTTTAAAAACAATGCCTGTTGCCAATTCGGAAATACTGATGAAAGCCTTTGTGGCCAATTTAGATAAAACTGGTAACCTGGAAGATGCAGTGGATGTGGCAGATTCTTACAGCAGCATCAGCAATAAAAATTTATTGAATACCATCCTTACCTATGTAAAGAACAATGAGCAAAAAAGTATTAATGAAAATAACGGCCGGGGTAAACTAATTTATGGGTTACTTAAAACTATTTTTCTTAGTGCAGACAGCAGTAATAAAATAGATCTTACTGCAATGGTAGGTATTCCTTCTATTTACGAAATAGCCAATAAAGAACTGCAGGATAGTATGGGCCGTATTGTGCAGCAGGTATTTTTTTATGGAGATGAAGATGGTAAAACTTTTTTTCCTCCATTTCTTAATTCTTTTCCGGCAAAAGACTGGACCATCACTCAAAAAAAAGAATGGGTAGAAATAAAATCCAATAAAGGAAATGTGTGGGTATTTGCAAATAAACCTTTAGACTATAACCAAAACCTGGACGACTCTGCACAGGCACATCTTACAAAATATTTTGAAGCAAACAATATGCATCCAAGCGTGGTAGTGCACCGGGGTCATAGTTACTGGTTGCCGGGTACTATTGCAAGAATGCCGGCTGGTGCAAAAGTAGTGGTACTGGGTTCTTGCGGCGGTTACCAAAATCTTAACAAGATACTGGAAGTGAGCCCTGATGCTCATATTATTTCTACGAAAGAAATTGGCAAGGGCGATATTAATAAGCCTATTTTAAGTTATCTAAACCAGGCCATCCTTTCTGGCAATACATTGTCGTGGAGAGATATGTGGAAATCACTCGGCAGCTTTTTTGGCAAAGATCCCAACTACGAAGTAAGAGAAAGCTGGGAAGATTATATCCCTCCCTACAGAAACCTGGGCGCCATTTTTATTAAAGCTTATCATAAACAAACAGAAAATACAGAAGGTAGTTGAGGGAAAACTTATTTTAAATTGTGCCCTGTTTTTTTGCTGCATTCAACTTAATTATCTTTACGCCCATGATTATGGCACCTGCACAAAAAAAAATTATTCGCTTATCCCTGCTAAAAAGAGTGTTTACTTTTGCAGCTCCGTACAAAAAAAAATTTTACATTTCTTTGTTCCTGGCTGTTTTCCTTGCAGCAATAGCACCTGTGCGGCCATTGCTTATTCAAATTACCATTAACAATGGGTTAAACCAAAATGCAGCCGCACAATTTATAAATGGGCCCGGCGGTTTCATTATAGAAATTACCATTATTCAAATTGTATTGTTACTTATAGAAACTGGCTGCAGGTTTTTGTTCACCTTTACCACAGCTTCGCTGGGACAAAGTGTAGTAAAAGATTTACGGGTAAGCACCTATAAAAAAATTGTGCATCTTAATTTATCACAGTTTGATAGAACACCTATTGGCACACTTACTACCAGGACCATTAATGATATAGAATCGGTAAATGATATTTTCAGCGATGGCCTCATACCCATCATTGCCGATTTGCTTTCTATTATTTCTGTACTCTCTTATATGTTTTGGGTAGACTGGAGGCTTACACTTGTTTGCCTTGCGCCATTTCCATTTATGATTGTAGCCACTTATTTTTTTAAAGAATCGGTAAATAAATCTTTTATTAAAGTGCGCAATGCTGTGGCGGCACTTAATGCTTTTGTGCAGGAGCATATTACCGGCATGGCACTGGTACAGGCATTTGCTGCAGAAAAAAAAGTGCAAAAAGATTTTGAAGCCATTAACCAGCAACACCGCAGTGCAAACATAAAAGCCATTTTTGCTTACTCTGTATTTTTTCCGGTAGTAGAACTTGTATCTGCATTGTCTATTGGTTTGCTGGTGTGGTGGGCTGCCCGCAGTTCTGTTCATGTTTCAGAAATGGAAGCTCAAAATATTGGAGGCATTATCACTTCATTTATTTTATGTCTTAATCTTTTGTTCCGTCCGCTGCGGGTTATTGCAGATAAATTTAATGTGCTGCAAATGGGCATGATTGCCAGCGAAAGGGTTTTTAAAGTGCTGGATAATGAAGACAGTACAGCCCCAACCCCCGTCCGTACCGGCACGGGCGGGCCTGAAGGGGCTTTTGAAGCCAGCTATAAAAAACAGCTTATCACAAATGGCGATATTGAGTTTAAAAATTTGTGGTTTGCATATATTGATGAACAGTATGTTTTAAAAAATGTTTCTTTTAGCATAGAGGCCGGTAAAACCCTTGCTATTGTGGGGCATACCGGCAGCGGAAAAACATCTGTTATCAGTTTAATAAACAGGTTATACAAAATAAATAAAGGTGCTGTTCTTATTGATGGAATTAATATAGAAGATTATGAATTAAATTATCTCAGAAGCAAAATAGGCGTGGTGCTGCAGGATGTATTTTTGTTTAGCGGATCGGTGCTGGATAATGTAACGCTGCGCAACCCGGATATAAGCAGGGAGCAGGTAGTGCAGGCTGCAAAGCTTATTGGCATGCACCATTTTATTATGCAGCTGCCCGGTGGTTATGATTATAATGTAATGGAAAGAGGGGCTACTTTATCTATGGGGCAGCGGCAGTTGCTGTCGTTTATCAGGGCACTGTTGTACGATCCCTCTATTCTTATTTTAGATGAAGCCACATCATCCGTAGATACAGAAAGTGAAGCATTGATACAGCATGCCATTGATAAATTAATTTCTGGCAGAACCTCTATTGTAATTGCACACCGCCTTAGTACTATCCGCAAAGCAGATAAAATACTGGTACTGGATAAAGGAGAAGTAAAAGAAGCAGGAACCCATGATGAGCTGATGAAACTGGAGGGTTTTTATTACCAGTTACATAAAATGCAGTTTGAAAATGCAGGAAAAATAAATATAACCTGACATTTAATCACTCCTTAATTTTTGTAAATTGCAATATGTCTTCACAAAAAAAATATAGTATTCCGGAAGAGGATAATCAGCAGCTAAATGAACCCCAGGCAGATTATGAAAAAGCAGAACTGGATTTGCTGAGAGATGGCCTAAGGAGCACTTATACCCAAAGATTTGAAATGATGATGAAACTCATTAAGGTTGGGATAATGCTAAAGAATGCAAAAATTGTTCATAAGCCGCAGATAAACTCTTAACATCATGGATGTTTATAACGAAGATTTTTTAGCATTCTGGAGAGCATTAAATAACGAAGCTGTAAAATATATTATGGTAGGCGGTTTTGCTACTAACCTGCATGGTTATCAAAGAACCACACAGGATATGGATATCCTGCTGGATGACACAGCAGAAAACAGGAAAAAATTCAGAAGAGCATTTGAAGTATATAGCGGTTGCGATTATTACATGATAGAAACCCTGCAGTTTGTTCCGGGCTGGTCTCCCTTTAAATTAAATAATGGATTTGTGTTAGATATTCTCCTTACTCCAATGAAAGGGTTAGAACCTTTTTCATTTGATGATTGTCATAATGCTGCTTCTGTAGCCACAATTTACGAAATAGAAGTTCCCTTTCTTCAAATTAACCAGCTCATAGCTAATAAAAAAGCCGTTAACCGCTCCAAAGACCAGGTAGATGTAATAGAATTGGAGCGTATTAAACAACTAAGAATAGAAATGGGCCTGGACTGAGGTGCTCCGCAAACTTGTTATAAATTCCTTCTATCTAATTTTTAATTTCCCCCCTGCAACCTTATCTTTGCGCCAAATTTCAGAATTCATATGGCAGTACAGCGCATCAAATCATTACTGGTAGCGGTTTTTAGCTTGGGCATCCTTCTTTTTTCCAATATAAGTGCAGCCCAGGATCATGGGGCCGAACCTGCCAGTGGCCACCAGGCTAAAGAAGAAAAACTGGATCCTGCAAAAATTATCATGGATCATATAAAAGATGCCCATGAGTTTCATTTTTTTACCGTAGGTAATTTTCATGCTACTATACCTTTACCTGTAATACTCTATTCGCCCACAAAAGGGCTGTCCTTATTTTCATCCAGCCGTTTTGGCCACGAAGGAGAAATTATATACAACGGTTATACCTTAAACGAAGGAAATATTGAAGCTGCAGATGGCAGTGCGGTATATGATTTTTCGCTTACAAAAAATGTGGTGCAAATGATTTTGGCCCTTACCCTGCTGGTAGTGCTTATGACCAGTATAGCAAAAAAATATAAAAACGGCCTGGGTGTTACCACCGCTCCAACCGGATGGCAAAATGTAATGGAGCCCGTTATTACTTTTGTAAGAGATGATGTGGCCAAACCAAACCTTGGTAAAAAATGGCAGAAATACCTGCCTTATCTTTTAACCGTTTTCTTTTTCATATTAATCAACAACCTGTTTGGTCTAATACCGGGTTCGGCAAATGTTACGGGCAACACCGCCTTTACTGCCGTTCTGGGAATCATTTCGCTCATCGTAAT
Organism: Chitinophagaceae bacterium; assembly: GCA_043772635.1. Classification (GTDB taxonomy): domain Bacteria; phylum Bacteroidota; class Bacteroidia; order Chitinophagales; family Chitinophagaceae; genus Ferruginibacter. Next base: position 2,314 of record JAYVGA010000129.1, on the reverse strand, counting down.
TTTATTTAGTACCAACTCGCATTTCTGGGGCCATATTTTCTGGCCTCCGGGCGTACCTTTATTGGTAAAAATTATTTTAATACCCGTAGAAGTTGCCGGCGTATTAATCATAAAACCAGCCGCACTCATTATTCGTCTTTTTGCCAACATGGTGGCCGGGCATATTATTATCTTAAGTTTCATTTCGCTCATCTTTATTTTTGGAGCCATGAACAAGGGAGCAGGCTGGGGCTTTTCTCCAGTGAGTATTTTGTTTACCGTATTTATTTATTTTATAGAAATACTGGTAGCATTTATACAGGCATTTATTTTTACCAATCTTACAGCGGTATTTATAGGCCAGTCTTTTGAAGGCGGCCACGATGATGTAGACGGGCACAAGCAGGAAGTAGTATCAACAATTTAGTATTTTTTTATTCACTATAAAAACAAGTATCATGGATTTATTAAACATTCTGTTGCAAACGCAAACTCATGCAGAGATTGGTTTCTCACACATGGGTGGTGCTATTGGTGCTGGTCTTGCAGCTATTGGCGCAGGCATCGGTATCGGGCAGATTGGTAAAGGTGCTGTAGAAGCTATTGCACGCCAGCCCGAAGCGTCTAACGACATTCGTGCAAATATGATCCTGACTGCTGCATTTGTAGAGGGTGTTGCCCTTTTTGCAGTTATCGCAGGTTTATTGGCTGTACTAAAAAGCTAATTGCACTAAACGCATTACTGCATCTAAAGCATAGGGCGGCAGATGCAGTAATATTTTTCTTTGCACCGGCAACAGAGCTTCTTTCAACATCGTTGTGTCACTCACTTGTACGGCATAACTTTAAGCAGCATCAATGAATTTTAAATTAAAATGTATAAAATAAATGTAGTGTTAGTTTAAGAATAAGTTTGCAGCAATTTGCATATTGCCCATTGCTCTTTGCTTATTGACTATTGCAAACTGATACGTCATTTTTTAGACTGCAACTCATAACTCGTAACTCATAACTTTTTAATACCATGGATCTTTTATTACCACATTTAGGATTAATTGTATGGACAATTCTTGCCTTTCTCGTTGTACTTTTTATTTTAAAAAAATATGCCTGGAAGCCTATTTTAAAAGGGCTCGATGACAGGGAAACTAATATTGCAGGCGCAATAGCTACAGCCGAAAAAATAAAACTGGAAATGGCCCAGTTGAAAAGTGAAAATGAAGATTTGCTGGCCAGTGCCCGTGAAGAAAGAGCTGCAATGCTCAGAGAAGCTAAAGAGATAAAAGACAAAATGATTACCGATGCCAAAGAAGATGCAAAACTGCAGGCTTCTAAAATAATTGCCGATGCGCAGGCTTCTATAAATAATCAGAAGATGGCTGCCATTACCGACCTTAAAAACCAGTTGGGCAATATGGTAATTGAAGTAAGCGAAAAAATATTAAGAAGAGAACTTTCCAACAAGGCAGAGCAGGAAACTTACATTAAGCAACTGGCCGGCGACGTAAAATTAAATTAAAAGATAGCTGTTAGCCATTAGCTCTTAGCCTTTAGCAAAAACATTTTGCAATACAGGGTAAAGCTCACAGCTAATAGCTCACAGCTAAAAGCTTTACTATGACCAATCCACGATTAGCAGGAAGATACGCAAAGAGTTTACTGGGCCTTGCAATAGAACAAAATAACCTTGATGCGGTATTTGCTGATATTAAATTATTACAGTCTATCGCAAAGAGTAATCCCGATTTTGTGTCATTATTAAAAAGCCCTGTAATTGCTTCAGATAAAAAAGGAAAAATAATAACGGCCGTTGTTGGTGGCCAGGTAACCGAACTTACTGCTGCTTTTTTGCAATTGCTCAACCGCAAAACCAGGGAAAGTAATCTGCCCGAAATTGTAAAGGCATTTATAGAACAATACAATGAACTAAAACAGATTCACCAGGTAAAAATTACCACCGCAGCACTCATGAGCGAAGAACTTAAAGCTTCAATTATTACAAAATTAAAAGCAGATGCCGGTATAGAAAATATAGAACTGGAAACACTGGTAAAGGAAGAACTCATTGGCGGTTTTAAATTAGAAATGGGCGGCAACCTTGTGGATGCAAGTATATTAAGAGATTTGAATGATGTGAAAAAACAATTTGCCGATAACATTTACATTCAGAAACTCAGGTAATAAAAAAAATATTATTTAAAAAAAGCTGCAATTGTATTGCAGCTTTTTTTACGTCTTAAATAGGGTCTCCCTATAATTACGTAATCCACACTGGTGTTTATTTTGTGAAGAATTTGTTGTACCAAAAGCCCCGTAATGGCATAAAATATGCGCA
>JAYVGA010000128.1:0-2827 GCA_043772635.1 Chitinophagaceae bacterium | reverse complement strand
CCCTTAATGGGGTCTGTACCAAAACTCATTAAACTTCTTATGGCAGTGGGAGCGGTGTAAATACAATTTACTTTATGCCTTTCCACAATATCCCAAAAGCGTCCGGCATCGGGCCAGGTAGGAATGCCTTCAAACATTACCGAAGTAGCACCGGCACACAAGGGTCCGTAAACAATATAACTGTGACCGGTTATCCAGCCAATATCGGCAGTGCAAAAATGCACATCGCTTGGCTGGTACTGAAACACATTTACAAAAGTGTAAGTGGCCCACAACATATACCCGGCAGAACTATGCACAACTCCTTTGGGTTTGCCGGTACTGCCACTGGTGTATAAAATAAATAAAGGATCTTCTGCATCCATTTCCTGTGCAGGAAAAGAAACGGTGCCATCTTTTTCTACCTGTTCCAGTGCATACTCCATTTCATCTTCCCACCACACATCTCTTCCTTTTATCATACTCACAGGTATCCTGGTCCTGGTATAAACGATTACCCTTTTAATCGTTTTATTTCCAATGAGAGCATCATCAATAATACTTTTTAATGGGATATCTTTTCCGCCACGGTAAGCACCATCGCAGGTTACAATAAATGTTGCCTGCGCATCTTCCAGCCGGTCTGCAATACTTTGTGCACTAAAGCCACCAAAGATTACGCTGTGTATGGCACCTATTCTGGCACAGCCTAAAACAGCATAAGCCAGCTCGGGCACCATGCCCATATAAATGCAAACCCGGTCGCCTTTTTTTACGCCGTTGTTTTTTAATACCTGGGCAAACTGGCAAACTCTTTTGTGCAGGCGGGCATAGGTAACTATCCTTACTCTCTCTTCGGGGTTATTAGGTTCCCAGATAATGGCAGGCTTATCTGCCATGGTAGCCAAATGACGGTCTATACAGTTTTCTGTAATATTTAATTTGCCGCCTTTAAACCATTCTATTTTTGGTTCGGTAAAATTCCATTCCAACACTTTGTCCCACTTTTTTTTCCATAAAAAGTTTTCGGCAACATTGCCCCAAAAACCTTCAGGATCTTTTACACTTTTATTATAATCTGTATGATACTGTTCTAAACTTTTAATTTGATAAGGATAGCTCATGATTATTTTTTTGTATTCTCCAAAATTATACATACGCTATCATTAATAACAAAAAAATAAAAAAGCACAAACCTTTTTCTGTTGGGATATTATAGGATACTTACATTTGAAAAACAAAGTATCTTCCGCTACAATTATTTTAATATATGGATCATAAAAATTCTACCAAAGGAATTGGTAAGTTATTTTCTCCTCTTCGCTGGGAACAATGATAGAATGGTACGATTTCTACATCTTTGGAATGCTTGCTAAAACTATTTCTGTTCAGTTTTTTCCGGCAGGAAATACCACTACAGCATTACTGAGTACGCTGGCCATTTTTGCAGCAGGATTTTTGGTGCGCCCATTTGGTGCATTGGTATTTGGCCGGCTGGGCGACATGATTGGCAGAAAATCTACTTTTTTGCTCACCCTTGTTTTAATGGGCGGTTCTACTTTTTTAATAGGCATGGTGCCGGGTTATAAAACCATTGGAATGGCTGCGCCAATGCTGGTATTGTTATTAAGATTGGTGCAGGGCCTGGCATTGGGAGGCGAGTATGGTGGTGCAGCTACTTATGTGGCAGAGCATGCCCCTGCCCACCGCCGTGGATATTTTACCAGTTGGATACAAACCACGGCCACACTGGGTTTGTTTGTGGCATTGGGGGTAATCATGTATATTAAAAGCAGCATGAGCGAAGCAGCATTTAATGCAGAGTGGGGCGGATGGCGCTATCCATTCTGGATTTCTATTTTGCTGGTGGGTGTTTCTGTTTACATCCGGTTGAGGATGAAAGAATCGCCCATGTACACAAAACTAAAAGTAGAAGGAAAAACTTCTGTAAATCCATTAAAAGAAAGTTTTGGGTACAAAGCTAATTTTAAGATGGTGCTCTTAGCGTTATTCGGTGCCGTTATGGGGCAGGGAGTAATATGGTACACCGGGCAGTTTTATGCACAATCTTTTTTAGAGAATACAATAAAGCTTGATTTTATACAAAACAGGGAAATTATGCTTTGGGCTATTGGGCTTGCCACGCCTTTCTTTTTGGTATTTGGTGCACTGAGTGATAAGATTGGCAGAAAGTGGATCATGCTTACTGGAATGTTATTGGGAGTAATTTTTTACAGGCCGATATTTGGTGAGCTTCTTAAAAGTGCTGATGCGAAAGAGTGGGCAAAGTATGAGAGAAACAATATTGTTGTTCCCGCCGACTCAGGATACATCACATTAATAAAAAGTGATACTATTAATAAACCCGATCAAACTATAATTACAAATAAATATAAAATAATTTGGGAAGTAGAAAATAATTTTTCCTTTAATGAAAATAGAATTGATACAACTTTTATTATTAAAGGTATTTCTGCGCCAATAATAAAAAAAGATATTAAACCTGCTTACGATAATATATTTTTGAATACTCCAAAAAAATTAAAATTCATCTTCCTCATCTGGGTAATGATCATATTTGTAACTATGGCCTATGGCCCTATTGCAGCTTTTTTGGTAGAATTATTTCCTACCAAAATACGATACACTTCTATGAGCCTGCCTTATCATATTGGCAATGGAGTATTTGGCGGGCTGGTGCCATTTATTGCTACCTTATTATCCGCCAGCTTTACAAGTGATCCGTTAGTAGGGTTGTGGTATCCCATTGGCGTGGCAGCATTGTGTTTTATTATTGGTGCATTTTATCTTAATAACAGGATAGATAAAAACGTAAGTGATTAGAGCT
>JAYVGA010000127.1:0-3465 GCA_043772635.1 Chitinophagaceae bacterium | reverse complement strand
TAACAATTGAACTATTTTCTGCAAATTTGCACACATAGTATGAATGCATGTGCCACCGATATAGAAAAAGAGATTTTTAATATAGACAATGCTGCTTTTGATAAGCTGGCCTTAAAAATATTTTTATTCCAGTATGAAAATAATGCCGTGTATCAGCAATATTGCAAAACGTTAAATATTTTACCCGGCCAGGTGCAGCACCTGCAGCAGATACCTTTTTTGCCCATCCAGTTTTTTAAATCAAAAAAAATAACCAGCACTGCCTTTGTACCGCAAACAGTTTTTGAAAGCAGTGGCACTACCGGCTCTGTAAACAGCCAGCACCTGGTAAAAGATTTATCCCTGTATGAAAAAAGTTTTAATGCAAGTATCAAAATATTTTATGGAGTAATAAAAGACACTTGCATTCTTGGCCTGTTGCCTTCTTACCTTGAGAGAACAAATTCTTCCCTGGTGTATATGGTAAATAATTTAATAAAACAATCCACTTGCTCCGATAGTGGATTTTATTTAGATGAGTATGAAAAGCTAAATCAAACTATTTTGCAAAATGAAGCTGCCGGCAAGCCTACCCTGTTAATTGGTGTAACCTATGCACTGCTTGACTTTGCAGAAAAATTTCAACCGCAGCTTACCCATACCATTGTAATGGAAACCGGCGGCATGAAAGGCCGCAGAAAAGAATTAACAAGAGCCGAAGTGCATGGAGCGCTTACACAGCGGTTGGGCATAAACGAAGTGCATTCAGAATATGGCATGACGGAATTATTATCGCAGGCTTACTCCCCCGGCAATGGAATATTTAATTGCCCGCCATGGATGAAACTTTTATTGAGAGAAGCAGATGATCCTTTTACTATTACTTGCAACGAAACGCTAAGCACTACAACTGCCAGTGGCGTAATAAACATCATTGACCTTGCAAACCTTTACAGTTGCTGCTTTATAGCCACAGATGATGTGGGTAAATTATATTCAACAGGCGCTTTTGAAGTAATGGGAAGATTAGACAACAGCGATATCCGTGGCTGTGGCTTAATGATTTTATAGCATACCATAACTCAGCTTCCTGTTGCTGGCCAGGTATTTTTCTCTTATGATAGTGCCCATGTTTTTATCGTATATTTTACCTTCTACCCACGACACAATATCCAGGTAAGAAAAGGAACGGGTTTCAAACCTGCTTTTTTCAAATTCTTTAATGGTAAGTAAAAACTTTTCCAGTTCGGGCTTTACCCGGTTGCGGGGCACCCTGAAAGATTTTCTCAGGAACTTAAACATCTCTTCTTCTATTACAGTAAGGTTATTCATTTTGGCCATATAGCGGTAAACAGATTTAATAAGGTGCTCCATAATATCTGTGTTGCCCAGTTCGTAATGAGCCAACAGATGCAGCACTCTTGAATAGCACTGCAGATCGTTTCGCAGGTCGCCCTGGTCGTTTATAATTTTGCGCAGGTAATCTATGCAGGTCTCAAAATTACCTGCACCAAAATGAAGCGTGGCAAACTTGTAATTAAATACCAGTATCCTGTGTTTGTCTAAATAAAGATTGTACTCCTCCAGCTTTTCTTCTATTGGTGGCACCAGCAGCAATCCTTCTTTAAAATTTCCAACACTCATCTGCAGGTTTAATTTGCCACTGCTTATGTACACAAAAGTTTGTATTCGGTTATTGTCGTGCAGCTTTACGATATCCGACTCTGCAAATTTTTCAAACTCCTTTAATGTGGAGGCTAATTTTTTATAATTTCTTAAATCAAAATGTGCATTCAGCAGGTTGTGCATGCCCTTAATGTAATGGCTGGTTTCCACTGCTATCATGGGCGGGCGCAAATGAAATAAGTCAACCCACTTTTGTGTATAGCGGTAATACAATAAAAAATCCTGGCGGATAAATGCATACCAGCAATAGCTTTGGTACAAATACATTCTTTCGTAAAACCCAACCTGCTCATGTGCCAGCGGTGGAAGATTTTCTTTAAAATATTTTTTTATATGCTGCTCGCCCTTTTCGCTGCGGGCATGCCCATGTTCTATAAACCAACTGTATAATTTAAGGGCAAGATTAGAAAGAAGTGTAATCATCTTTCTTCTTTCATTTACTTCCACCGCTTCGGTACTTAATACATTTGCACGGTTATGCATACTACGGGTTATGTGCAGTGTTTCTATTTTTTTTTCCATAGAAATCACCTGAATTAAAAAACTATCCTGGCTATAATTAATGGCCAGTTCTTTAGCCTTCTCCAGTATTTTTAAACTCTGTAGGTATAGCCCTTTGTTGTAAAGAATGCGGGCATAATCCAGTTGCTCGTGCAACTGCATATCTATACTTTCCGAACTCCTGAGCAACCGGAGGCTTGCCAGCAGTTGCCGGTATAAATGAGCTTTGGTATTAGAAAGTTGTGGATTTTTTATAGAAGGCAATTTTTTAAGCAACTGCACTTCATCATAGTCGGTAAGTTTATCCAGCGCATCAAATAATTCTATGATCTTAAGATCCTGGTTTCCCGAATTCCGTTTGATATAAAGCTTAAAATTTCGCTTCTCCGCCTTTTCAAGAGAGCAAACCAGTAGAAAAAGTATATCTGTAGAGCGGTTGGACATCGTATCTATTTTTTATCTCAATGCAGTACCACAAAGCTTATGCGGCTGCTAAAATTGCTTTTAGCATGCTATATACTACAATAAGTTGATTATAAACTTAACCCCCTGCATCTTACTTTTGATTTATCAAAGCAAAGGGATTTACAAATGGCAGGCAATCAGAATAAAGCAGGCAACCTTAAAGGCCGGTTTTGAAAACAATCGGCGGCAAGATAAAGAGAAAAAGAATACAAACTAGAATAGTTTAAGAATTTTACATATGGCAAGCAATCGAAAAGGCCGCTCCGTTTCTACGGAGGGGCTATTTTTTTGCAATTTTGCTAATCAAAAAAATAGATCAAAAAAATATTTTCAGCTAAAAAAATGATTACTGTATTGAGAAGATATATTACAATCATTTATACAAGCAAAAACCACATCATTGCTGATGTGGTTTTTAAGTGATCCCGCTGGGACTCGAACCCAGGACCCATACATTAAAAGTGTATTGCTCTACCAACTGAGCTACAGAATCGTACCACTATTTTTTAATGGAGTGCAAAAATAGGGGCAAATAGGCTTTGCAACAAATTTTTTTAAAAAGATTCTATTATTTTCTTCATTTAATTCTTCAATACTTTGCCAACAGCAAAATATTGCACCTATTTTTGCCATAAATAAAAATGGATGGAGCAATTTTTTAAAAATAAAACGGTGGCCATTACCGGCGGCAGTGATGGCATTGGCAAAGCATTGATAGAATTATTATTGCCCATGGGAGCCCGGGTGGCTACCTGTGCCCGCAACCAGGATAAATTATACGATCTGCAGTTAAGGCATTCAACCAGTCCGCTTCATTGTATTGTAGCAGATGTA
>JAYVGA010000126.1:0-3072 GCA_043772635.1 Chitinophagaceae bacterium | reverse complement strand
GTAGTATTTGGTTTAAAATTCTGGTTTAAGATTACCGGCGACCCGCCACAAAATCATCATGTGGTAGAAATTACAGGACACCAGTTTGCATGGGATATGCGCTATCCCGGGAAAGACGGAATTTTAGGTAAAAAGAATTATAAATTATACAACAAACCCAGTGGCAATACACTTGCTGTAGATTTTGAAGATGATAAAAGCTGGGATGATCTTAAAACCACACAAATGCATCTGCCTGTGGGCAAACCGGTAAAACTGGTTATAAATGCAATGGATGTAATTCATAATGTAGGGCTTTCTCATTTTCGTATAAAAATGGATGCTGTACCGGGTATCCCCACTACACAATGGTTTACGCCCCAGTACACCACAGAGGAGATGAAGAAAAGAACCGGCAATCCTAATTTTACTTACGAAATAAGTTGCGACCAAATGTGTGGTCAGGGTCACTTTAGTATGAGAGGGGTTATTGTAGTAGAAACCGAAGAGGAATACAGAAAATGGCTGGCAGAACAAACGCCGGATTATTACACTTTATTCCCCGACAAAAATCCTGCAAAAAAACAAATAGCAGATACCGCAGCAACAGCCAACAAACCATTGGCACAGTTTGTTATAAAAAAGTAATTTAAAATATTAACCGGTTTAGTAAAAAATAAGATATGAGCAGCGTAGCTACCTTACATGAAGCAGACATACATGTTTCGCATGATGCACATCATGAGCATGTACACCACGAAACATTTATTACCAAATATGTGTTTAGCCAGGATCATAAAATGATTGCCAAACAATTTCTTACCACAGGAATTATCTGGGCTATTATTGGCGGACTTTTTTCTGTAATATTCCGTTTGCAACTGGGTTATCCCGATCAAACATTTCCTTTTCTGGAAGACTTCCTGGGGCATTGGGCCAAGGGGGGGAAACTGCAGCCGGAATTTTATTATGCCTTGGTTACCATGCATGGTACCGTACTTGTATTTTTTGTACTCACCGCAGGGCTTAGTGGTACTTTTGCCAACTTCTTAATTCCATTACAGATAGGTGCAAGAGATATGGCTTCGCCTTTATTAAATATGCTGAGCTATTGGTTCTTTTTTCTTGCATCTGTTATTATGGTGTCTTCATTATTTGTTCAAACTGGTCCTGCTAGTGGCGGGTGGACGGTATATCCTCCATTGAGTGCACTGGGCGATGCATCTTTGGGCAGTAAGATTGGTATGGACCTGTGGCTGGTAAGTATGGCAATGTTTATTGTATCGTCCTTATTGGGCGGCTTAAATTATATTACTACCATATTAAACATGCGTACAAAGGGCATGAGTATGACCCGTATGCCGCTTACTATCTGGGCTCTGTTTTTTACTGCTGTGCTGGGTGTATTATCTTTCCCGGTATTATTATCTGGCGCCATTTTATTGTTATTTGACCGTAACCTGGGTACCAGTTTCTTCCTGAGCGACATTGTAGTAGCAGGTAAGATATTACCAAACGAAGGAGGCAGTGCTATTTTGTTTCAGCATTTATTCTGGTTCCTTGGTCACCCTGAAGTATATATTATTTTATTACCGGCCATGGGTATGGCATCAGAAATTTTAAGTGTAAACAGCCGCAAACCTATCTTTGGTTATATGGCCATGGTGGCATCATTGTTTGCCATTTGTGTACTGGCTTTTTTGGTATGGGCGCATCATATGTTTGTAACCGGCTTAAACCCTTTCCTCGGAGCCATATTTGTATTGCTCACATTATTAATTGCAGTACCATCGGCCATTAAAGTTTTTAACTGGCTTACCACTTTATGGAAAGGCAATATCCGCTTTACGCCGGGTATGTTGTTTGCCATTGGCTTTGTAAGTATGTTTATCAGTGGAGGTTTAACGGGTATCTTTTTAGGAAATTCTGCTTTGGATATTCATTTACACGATACTTATTTTGTAATTGCTCACTTTCATATTGTAATGGGTGTAGCATCTTTTATGGGTATGTTTGCCGGTGTTTACCATTGGTTTCCAAAAATGTATGGTCGTTATTTAAATAATACCATGGCCTATATTCATTTTTGGGTAACTTTTATTGGCGCTTATCTTATTTTTTGGCCCATGCATTACCAGGGGCTGGCAGGTATGCCACGCCGTTATTATGATTTTTCTAACTGGGAATCTTTTAAACAGTTTGGCGGACTAAACGAGTTTATAAGCCTGGTAGCAATGGTAGTGTTTGCTGTACAATTATTATTTGTTTTCAACTTCTTCTATTCTATTTTTAAAGGAAGAAAAGTTACAGAATTAAACCCATGGCAGTCTAACACACTGGAGTGGACAACACCTATCCGCCCGGGACATGGCAACTGGCCTGGCGAAATTCCTGAAGTGCACCGCTGGCCTTACGATTATGCAAAGGAAGGCAAAAACGGAACAGACTTTATTCCGCAGAATGTACCGGTAGGGGATGATGAAGAGAAACATTAAAACCCCCACCTTGAACTTCGTTCGTTCCTTTGCAGGAACCCCGAAGGGAGGGAAATGGAGGATTATGATTTAAAAGAATTGCAAAGGATGTGAAGTACAGGATAACGGATATGTTGAAATGTAAAAAACGGAAGTTTATTAAATAAAAAAATGCCCGGCCTCCCTTTAAACTGATTTTTTCCTTTGCCCTTCTCTTTTAGGAGAAGGTGCCCGAAGGGCGGATGAGGTGGAGAGGGAATGAGGGAGAGGCTATGCAGGAGAACAAAACCATTTCAGATTCGGCATCTTTTGCATTAGCAAGTAAAGTAAAAGATTACTTTCAGTTAATAAAATTTACACTGAGTTTTATGGTGGTGTTCAGCACCGTAGTAAGTTACCTGCTGGCACCCAATATAACGTTTGACTTAATACAAGTTCTTTTACTTTTTACAGGAGGAATGCTGGTAACAGGTTCGGCCAATGCCATTAACCAAATACTGGAGAAAGACACAGATGCCATGATGAAACGCACAGCCAAAAGGCCCATAGCCAGCGGCAGAATGAGTGTAAACGAAGGATGGGTATTTGTAATAATTTCCGGAGTACTTGGTTGTTATAT
>JAYVGA010000125.1:0-4685 GCA_043772635.1 Chitinophagaceae bacterium | reverse complement strand
CTTAGTAAAGTGGTTTTATCTTTTAAAAGTTGCTGCACATCTTCTAACCCGATATTTTTTTCTATACTTATCAGCTTTACCGTGTAGCCAATGGGCTCATAAATACTTTTAACCAGCGCAAACTTTTCTTCTTCTTTTTTTTTATACAGATCGGCTTTATTAAAAACAATAATGGCCGGCACATGGTAGGCTTCAGATGTTACCAAAAAACGATCAATAAAACCCAGCGATGTTTTGGGATCTTTAAGTGTAGCAAACAACAAACTCTGATGCAGGTTGGCAGCCACAATATGGTGCTGATTTCTGTTGTGCGGAGATACCCGGTTAATGTAATTTTTGCGTTCGTGTACCTGGGTAATGATGGTGCTTTCTTCTTCGGTTTGATTTTCTATTTCTACCCAGTCGCCCACAGCTATGGGATTGGTAGAAGTGATCCCTTCTATTTTAAGCTTACCCACCATTCTTGCATTGTGTGTAATACCATCCAGGTCTTTTACCTGGTACCAGCTTCCGGTAGATTTATAAACAAGCGCCCTCATGGCTGCAAGATAATAATTATATACTGCACAAAATTTTAAGGAAATTTTCTTAGCACCATATACCGCAATAAAACTTCTATTAAAAGAAAAAATATTGCAGCCGCTACAAAGGGCAAAAATTTATCGCTGTAACGTATGGTATTAATTACCTGGATTTTTGTTTTTTCCAGCCCGTCAATTTCTGCATAAATACCAGCCAGGGTTTCATTGTCTTTTGCTCTAAAATATTTACCTCCGGTTTCCCTGGAAATTTCTGTCAGGAGTTTTTCATCAATAGATACTTTTACCTGTTGTGTTACCACACCAAGCGGTGTATTCTCCGGCTGGTTGGCATACCCATCAGAACCTACTCCAATGGTGTACACTTTTATGCCAAATGCTTTTGCAATTTCCTTTGCCGTTTTAGGATCAATGAGGCCACCATTATTTTCTCCATCGGTAAGCAGCACTACAATTTTAGATTTTGATTTGCTGCTCCTCAACCTATCTACACTGGTGCCCAGGCCAGAGCCAATGGCAGTGCCATCTTCCAGCAAACCATTGCGTATATTTTTTATAGCAGATACCAGTACGGTATGGTCTGTAGTAAGCGGGCATTGGGTAAAACTTTCGCCGCTAAAAATTACTACACCTATTCTGTCTGTAATTCTTTTATTTACAAAATCTATGGCCACAGCTTTTGCAGCTTCCAGCCGGTTGGGAGAAAAATCCTGTGCGGTCATACTGCCGCTTACATCAATACACAAAATAATATCCACGCCTTCGCCTTCTGCCCGTTGGTTTTCGCTGCGGGTTTGTGGCTTAGCCAAAGCAGTAATAATAAATGCAAGGCATAGCAGCCTGCACACAAAAGGAATATGGCGCATGGCCGATCTCCAGGTTTGAAGACCATGAGCGCCTGTGGTAGAAACGGTGAAGGATGCACTGCGTTTATTATTGCCCCGCACATACCAGAATATTAAAACCGGCAGCAGCAGCAGCAATGCAAAAAATGCAGGCTGTGTAAATTCAATATTATTTAAATAATCAAATATCAATGAATGATTTTTTTTAAAGGGTTGATTTTTTTTCCAGTTGCTCTATCGTTTCTTTAATCTTTAAAACTGATTGCACATTTTCTTCAGCAGGCGGAATGTATTTTGCAAATTTAACGGCATCGCCACATCTGAGCGCCTGCGCTGCTGCCGATACGGTTTGCTGCATATGTGTATGTTTTTGCAGCAGGATCAGTAAATCGCCGGTGGTTTCCGTCATCAGGTTTTTATTTATTTTTCGGCTGTAGTATTTTTTAAAAATATCACTTAGCAGGGTATAAAATAATTTGTTGGCATCGGTGCCGTTTGCCGGTTGCTGATGCAGTTGTTTTAATGCTTTCATTGCCTCATCGTATGGCGAGAGTGCAGCATTAAATAAAGGAGGCGTTTTCTTTATACGGTTTTTAAAATAGCGGTAAATAAAAAAAGCCAAAATAAGCGCCAGTAAAACTGCGCCGGCAATATACATCCACTGCCTGTCTATCACAAAAACTTCCATTACAGGTTTAATATCCCGGAGCTGGCCTGTACTGTCGGCAGGAGAATATCCTACCCTCACCAAAAAAGAATCGCTTATAAATTTTTGTGAGGCTTTGTTGGGAAAAGATATGGTAACCGCAAAGGATGGTATTTTCCATACGCCGGAATCAAAACTGGTAAAAAGAATATTTTGCCGCAGGGTATACACACCCGCAGCATCTGTGGTATCATATTTATCCTGGTTAATAATATCAAAATGAGGAATAGAATCCGGAATGGCAATATCAATTTTGTAAGAAGAATTAGCAAGATTTACTTTCAGTTCATATTTTATCTGCTCACCAATAAGAATATCATTTGTATTGATAATAGTAGTTACCGCCTGGGCTCTGGCTGCATGGCAACATATAAAAAAAGATGTAAAAAATAAAATACTTCGATATATAAAAGGCTTTGCGGTCATCAGGGAATAGAAAGTGTATTTTAATTTCTTCTTAAAAAAAACAGTTGCAGAATTTTTATATAATCTTCATCGGTGCGTATATGCAGCAGCTCGGCACCCGCTTTTCTAAAATATTTTTTACAGATTTCTGTTTGGTTAAAAAAGTGCTGCTGGTAGTTATACCGCACCATGGTGCTGCTGCTGTCTACCCATTGTGTTTTACCACTCTCTGCATCTTTCATTTGCAATACGCCCACATCGGGCAACTGCATATCCATTTTGTCGTACACTTTTAAGCCTATCACATCATGCCTTTTGCCAATTACTTTTAAATCGTTTTCATAACCGGTATCTAAAAAATCGCTTAATAAAAACGCAATACTTTTTTGGCGGGTAGTGTTATTAAAATATTTAATGGCTTCATCAATATTGGTGCCCTGTGCATGCGGCTCTACGGTAAGCAATTCTCTTACTATAAACAGGGCATGCTGCCTGCCTTTTTTTGGCGGAATATATTTTTCAATTTTATTGCTAAAAAAAATAACGCCTACTTTATCATTATTATTGATAGCACTAAAAGTGAGTATGGCAGCCATTTCTATTATCAAATCTTTTTTACGTTTTCCTACAGTACCAAAGAGGTTGCTGGTACTGGTATCTATCAGCAACATCATTACAAGTTCTCTTTCTTCTTCAAATACTTTAGAATATGGGTGAGCATAACGTGCACTCACATTCCAGTCTATAAATCTCACATCATCTCCATGGCTATACTCTTTTACTTCTCTAAAGCTCATGCCCTTGCCCTTAAATGCAGAATGATACTCCCCTGTAAAAAGCTGGGTGGTAATCTTCTTGCTTTTAATTTCAAGCTCTTTTACTTTTTTTAATATGTCGGCTGTAGTTAACAAATTTTATGACTGTTTATATTATTGCTTATGGAACATTTACTGTTTTTAAAATCTCTTCTATTATATCCAGCACATTTACATTTTCTGCTTCTGCTTCGTAGGTTAAACCAACACGATGGCGCAATACATCTTTGCAAATGCTTCTTACATCTTCCGGAATTACATAACCCCTCTTATTTAAATATGCATAAGCCTTTGCCGCCAGTGCCAGGTTTATACTTGCCCTGGGCGAGCCACCAAAACTTATAAGGGGTTTTAGTTTTGTAAGGTTATAATTTTCAGGAAAACGGGTGGCAAAAACAATATCGAGAATATAGTTTTCTACTTTCTCATCTATATACACCTGCCTCACCAGTTCTTTGGCGGTAAGTATTTCGGCAGTAGATGCTACCGGGTAAATTGCAGGTGCCACCAAACCTAAAGTGTTTTGGCGGATGATCATTTGCTCTTCTGTTTTTGTAGGATAAGTTACCACTACTTTAAGCATAAACCTGTCCACCTGCGCTTCGGGTAATGGATAGGTTCCCTCCTGCTCAATAGGATTTTGTGTGGCCAGTACTAAAAAAGGTTCCTGCAATTTATAGCTGGTATCGCCAATGGTTACCTGGCGTTCCTGCATGGCTTCCAGTAAAGCACTCTGTACTTTTGCGGGGGCACGGTTTATTTCATCTGCCAAAATAAAATTGGAGAAGATGGGACCCTTTCGCACAAAAAATTCATTTTTAGCCTGGTTATAAATCATGGTTCCCACCACATCTGCAGGTAGCAGATCGGGGGTAAACTGAATACGGCTGAAATCTGCATGAATAGATTGTGCCAGGGATTTAATAGCCAGGGTTTTTGCAAGACCGGGCACACCTTCCAAAAGGATATGGCCATTGCTGAGCAACCCTATCATGAGGCGCTCTATCATGGTTTGCTGGCCTACGATAACTTTGCTAAGTTCATCGTTTATTCTGGTAACAAAGCCTGCGGAATGACTGATTTTTTCATTCAGCAAGCGAATGTCTTCTGCTGTTTGTAGCATATTTTATCGGATAATTTAAAGTTGGGTGCAATATACAGTGCGAAACTAAACAAAAATACTGCCATGAAAGGCAGGGGTAGAATAGTATGTTAATTTCTTCTATCCGATGGTCTTTAATTAGTCAATGGTCATTGGTCAATTAATGCCTATTACTTAAGACCAAATGTTCAATAATCAATTTTCAATGCTCAATTTTCAATTATAAAAGGCAGGTGCATTTTCATTGAAAATTTTTTGTTGAGCATTGAATAT
>JAYVGA010000124.1:0-2631 GCA_043772635.1 Chitinophagaceae bacterium | reverse complement strand
ATTAGTAATTACAAATGCAAAGTTTCCGCCGGCATAACTGGATCCTTTTCCATGAATTTCTGTGTAAATCCTGGACGCACTGCCGCCATTGGTAATGCTTGCACTTACTTTATTTAAATCTACATCTTCATGCACATATACTTTAAATGTGCCGGGGTTATTATTAAAATTAAAAACAAAGCTGTTGGTGTTGCCAGAGTTTTTTATAGATTTAAACACATACACACCAGGTCCTGAGAGGGTAAGTATTTTATTTCCTCCCAATGTAACTGTACCATAAGAGCCGGGTATAATGGTTTGTGTACTGCTGATATTTGTACTGCCAAATGCAGGAAAATTTAAAATAGCCGGCATTAGAGGAAGTACAGGAAGAGATGGGGTGCCGGTAATATTTCCACCACCGGGCAATGGGCCGGTATAAGATGTACCCGCAGGGTGTGTAACTTTACCCGATACTATTCCGCCTCCCACAGTAATATTTCCGTTTACATCAATATTACTGCTAAGTAATGCACTTGATCCTACAGAAAGTATATTTCCTGTAGCCCCATAATTATTGGCAGCGGTTATTTTTCCGGAAACAATATTGCTGTTGGTAAGGTCTACTGTTCCTCCGCTGTATATGTTAGTATTAATGGTAGCACTGCCTGTAGATTTTACAAGTCTGTAACTTCCCACAGCGCCACCTTGTATAGTAGATGATGAACCTATTAATACGCCGCATCCGGGAGCCGGGGGAACCGCTTGTCCCGGGCCTGTGGGGCAGTTTCCGTTTCCACCAAACAATACAAAGTCTGCAATATTTAATTGCTGGGCTTCTGCATTGCTAATAAAAATTCCGGTAAATAAGATACATAAAAAAAAAGCTCTAAATAAAAGGAATAAAAAGTGAAGCTGTTTCATAATTTAAAAAGTTAAGGGTTGCTAAACTGTTCCCACTTAGTTTTAGTGGGATAAAATATTAAAAAAGGGGGTTGAGCAATAGGAATAAAAACAAACCAGGCTAAACCTGTTTTAGATTAATACCATTGGCGGATAAACTATTTTCCCGTGTATTACGAGGAGCTGTTGAAGTAAAAAAGGAAGCTGATAGATTTTACTAAGGAATTGAATGAAAGATAGAAGATTATGAAATATACTCTTTAATTTTCTAAAATACAATCATTTGTACAATTTAGATTATTTAAAGATATATTTTTTTTAAAAGAGAACAGGTATAAAAATGCCCTTAAAATATGTTGCTAACATTTAATTTTTTAAGAGCAATGTTTACGTTTAACCATTTTTGAGTAAGCTTATGATGTGTTTATAAACAGGACTATCCCCCGGAGAAATAAATTTTATAAGGAAAGTGAAGCAAAAAATTTATTGACAGGTGTTTTGTATATTTAGGCTCATGAAAGAAAGGTTATACCGAACTTTAAATATCAAACATTCTGAATCAAGCCAGGTTTTCGATCTCTTAACTGTTCAGTTTTTTATAGGCCTTGCAAATGCGTTGATTAACATCATCGCTTTTACCCTTTTTGTATATAATTTTCCTATTCATTCCTTACCCCAGGTTTACCTTGTAATTGCGGGGATGCTTATTCTGCTAAACCTTATTTACGAAAAACTGGAGCACCGTTTTTCTCCGTTACGGCTGCTAAAATATATCATTGGCTTTGCTGCTGTATTGCTTATAGTGCTATGGATAGGACTTAGTTTTGGTAACAAAAACGATTTTATTTTTATTTTGCTGGTGTGCAGTGTTTTAATTTATATGCTTACCGGTTATGCTTTTTGGGGGCTGGTTTCGTTGTTATTTAATGTAAGGGAAAGCAGGCGTGTATTTTCTATTGTGGGTTCAGGAGATATTCCGGCAAAATTAATTGGTTATATTATCGGTCCTTTACTTATTCCTTTTTTAGGGTTAAACAATATAATCTGGCTGGCTGTTTTTTCTCTGGGTATAAGCCTTTTTCTGTTCGGTCGTTTTATAAGAAAAAAAAGCTGGGAAACCATTAAAAAAAGGTCTCATACCCACCAGCACCATACCGGTGCCGGGGTTAAAAAAAAGGATATTGTAAGTTTTGTTTTTAAGGATAAACTCATATTTGCTATTTCCCTTTTATCTGTATTAAGCTACAATGTTTTTGTGTTGGTAGATTATACTTTTATTTCGCAGGTAAAACTCCGGTTTGAAAATATAACAGACCTTGCCGCCTATATCGCCATTTTTTTTGCATTGGGCCGGTTAATTGCCCTTGCCTTTAAATTAATTTTTACAAGCCGTTTAATAGAGCGGCTGGGTGTTGTTTATTGTTTATTTATTACCCCACTGGCTTTATTTTTTTTCTGCCTGCTTTTTTTTATCTACCAGGATCATCCTGTTTATAACCTTTTTATTTTTGGATTAATGGCCATGCTTACCGAGGTACTTAGATCTACCCTGCAGGAGCCTGTATTCTTTATTTTATTTCAGCCATTAAAAGAAAATCTGCGGCTCAAAGGCCACATTATTTCTAAAGGATACATGTATCCGCCCTCTCTTTTAATTGTGGGATTATCATTATTATTCCTGCACAAAACCGGAACAGAAGTAACCATTTTATTGGCCATTAAAGTGGTGATTGTAAATTTATTCATATG
>JAYVGA010000123.1:0-3999 GCA_043772635.1 Chitinophagaceae bacterium | reverse complement strand
CATGCCAGCGCACTAAGGCCTTGTTATGAAGACTCCAGCGGAACGAAAAACGAAAGAAATATAAAATTGAGGAGTGGGTGTAAAAATATTTGAAGCTCTTTTAAACGCCGGGGTCTCATGCCAGCGCACTGAGGCGCTGCTATGAAGACCCCGGCGAAACAAAATTACAGGGAAATATAAATAGGAAGTGTGGGTGTAAAATATTTGAAGCTCTTTTTAAACGCCGGGGTGTCATGCCAGCGCACTAAGGCTTTGCCATGAAGACCCCGTCGGAACAAAGACCCAGGCGGAACAAAAATTAACGGAAAATTTTTTCCAGTTTTCTGTCCAATGCTTCGCCCCTTAAATTTTTACCTACAATTTTTCCTTCGGGGTCAATTAAATAATTTTGTGGGATACTGAAAATTTGAAATTGCTGCGCCACTGCATTTTGCCAAAATTGTAAATCGCTTACATGCGTCCACGTAAGGTTATCATTTTTAATGGCATTTAACCAATCTTGTTTTTTACCAGGCCTGTCTAACGATACACCTAAAATGGTAAAGTTTCTATTTTTATATTTATTAAAAGCCGCAACCACATTGGGGTTTTCCTGGCGGCAGGGGCCACACCAGCTTGCCCAAAAATCGATCAATACATATTTGCCACGGAAAGATGATAAGCTAACAGGGATGCCTGCCGTATCGGCCTGTGTAAAATCGGGCAGTAATGTGCCAATGGCATTTCTTTTAGCATCAGTAATTACCTGCGACAAATAATTTGCCATCGGAGTATTTTTTACTTCAGCCGTTAAAAAATTATACAACGATTCTGTTTTATTAATATCATCGGCAATTTGGTTGTACCGGATAATGGCTAATGGTGTTATAAATGAACTGGGATGCTTGCTTGCAAAATCGCTGCTTAATTCTGCGGCTTTTGTAAACGATGCAGAATCGTACACGGAGTTTTGTGCAAATACATTTTGATAAGGCTCTAATATTTTATTGAACGCATTAAAATCATTATGCGAAGGTGAACCTGTTACAGTGAGTTTATCCAGGCTTTCTTTTTTACCAGCAATTTTTACAGTGCTGTTATCTAAAAAAATGGTGGTGTAAGGTTGTTGTTTATTAAACAGCAATATTTTAAAATCGGGAGTAGTTGCTTTTCCTTTTAAAGTAAATTTTTCTTTGCTGATTATTGTTTCAGATTCAGGCGCTCCGGTTTGTCCGTTTAAAAGCGAGACACTGGTACCATCGGCAAAACCTTTAATTTCTCCTGTGATAATAAATTCATCGGTTGCTTTTGTTACTGCAAAAGTCTTTGGTTTTACAGTAACTTTTGACTTTGCTGCAGCTTTTTGTTTTTTTTGTGCAAGTGCAAAAGCCGGTAACAGGAATACTAAAAGAAAAATCCGCTTCATATTTTTTATTTGAACCTGCAATTTAATTGCTTTTTTGCAGAATGAATTAACCAATAATACTATTTATGAATTCTTTAGTGGTTTGGGTGATATTACTGCTGTTTTCCAAAGCTTTAATGTAAGCAGTACCAATGATGGCGCCATTGGTATATTTGCAGGCTGCAGTAAAAGTGGCTTTATCTTTTATACCAAACCCAACCAGTACAGGATTTTTTAAATTCATGTTTTGCAATTTTTTAAAATACTCTTCCTGTCCTTCAATGGCTTTGTTTTTACCGGTGGTGGAAGAAGAAGAAACGGCATAAATAAATCCGCTGCAAAGCGTATCAATTTTTTTAATTCTTTCTTCACTTGTTTCCGGGGTTACTAAAAAAATAAATTTCAAATCATTTTTTTCAAACAAAGGTTTGTACAGGGTTTCAAATTCGTACATGGGTAAATCAGGCAATATAACGCCATCCACTCCTGTTTCTTTTGCAGCAGCACAAAATTTTTCAATACCAAATTGCAAAATGGGATTCATGTAACCCATTAAAATAATTGGAATGCGCCCATTTCCGCCAGCTGGCGGAGTGTTGCGAAGATTACGTAACTGATTGAAAAGAATTTCTATCGTCATGCCATTTTGTAATGCCATGGCGCTGCTTTGCTGTATCACTTCCCCATCGGCCAGAGGATCGCTGTAGGGCATACCGATTTCAATAATATCAGCGCCATTATTTTGTAAAGCTGTAATTACTTCAATAGTGGAATCTAATTGTGGATAGCCAGCAGTGCAATACAGGTTTAATACATTTTGTTTTTTTGCTGTAAATAATTTATCTAATCTGTTCATACAATATCAATTTCCATTTTTATATTAGCTCTTTTATATTCCGATTTAAAATCCGGTACTTCTGTAAAACCATATTTTCTGTACAGATGAATGGCTGGGCCGAGTAATGTATTGGAATATAAAATTACTTTATGCAGTTGCAATCTTTTTGCTTCCTGCAAACAAAATTTCATCATCGCATTGCCAATATTTTTTCCAAAGAATTTTTCATTCACCGCCATTTTTGATAATTCAAAAACAGTATCACTTACTTTTAATAATGCAAAAGTACCGGCCACTTCGTTATTATACAGGGCAAAAAATATAAAGCCGCCTTTATCAATAAAATATTGTTTAGGATTGGCTAACATTTTTTCATCAACAGGTTCTACCTCAAAATATTTTTGAAGCCATGCTTTGTTGAGGGCTGTAAAATGATGCGCCAGTGCCTCAGTAAAAGATATGATTACAATTGTGTTGTCCATTTTATAATCTTTCCGCCGGTCTTATATTCAGCGTTCTTCCGCCTAACGAAATAGTACGGTAAGCAGGCTTGGCATCAATATCTATAATTATTTTATACAAAGCCGTTTGTTTTGTTGATGCCGGAAAATTCACCATCAAACTGTCCCCCTTTCTTTCTACCGTATAATTTTTTTCATCAAAGCCTTCCTCCAGACAATATTCAAATTCGTACCGCTCCCCATTAATGTTGGAGATCATTTTAATGGGTGTTACTTCATTACTGCAGGCACCAATTTTTTCTGCTTTTAGTTTGTGGTTGATGAAGGCGTTGCTGCAGGAAGAGAGGAGGAAGATGGTGGTTAAAGTTAAAAGATGTTTCATAATTTATATTTTTACTAGGCGCCCCCTAAATCCCCCTGAAGGGGGACTTTAAAGACCCTGTTATTTCGAATCCTTTTTTATTAATTGTTATTCTATACTTTTAATATTTTTGATTGTGCTTTTAATATCCTCAATAACTTTGTCAATTGTACATTTTATTTCATCATTAGTAAACCTAATTACTTTTATTCCAAAATCTGTCAAATCATTTTCCCTGATGCTATCATTTTCTTTTACATCTTCTCTGTTATGAATACCACCATCAATTTCAATAACCAATTTTAATTTATGACAATAAAAATCTGCTATGTACATCCAAATTGGATGCTGACGTCTAAATTTAAAATCCAGTTGATTATTACAAATATATCCCCACACTATTTTCTCTTCATGAGTCATATTTTTTCTTAAGAACTCTGCATTTTCAAATATTGGTTTAATAGCTCCAAAATGCATGTCGTTTTTCATAATCCTCATTTCATATTTTAAAACATATCCTTCAAAAGTAGAAAAGCAGTATAAATTATTATACACTTTAAAGTCCCCCTTCAGGGGGATTTAGGGGGATACATATTTCATATACGTATCCAAATCCTTATCTCCCCTCCCACTCAAACACACTACCACTACATCATCTTTTTTAAATTCCATTTTATTTAAAATAAACAAAGCATGGGCAGTTTCCAATGCAGGAATAATACCTTCTAATTTACTCAACTCAAAAGCGGATGACAAAGCTTCTTCATCCGTTGCACTCATAAAAGTACCACGGCCACTCTCGTACAAGTGTGCATGCAAAGGGCCAATGCCCGGGTAATCCAACCCTGCTGAAATGCTGTGTGGCTCTACCACCTGGCCATCTGCAGTTTGCATTAATAAACTTTTACTGCCATGTAAAATACCGGGTTTGCCCAATTGTGTTGTTGCAGCACTC
>JAYVGA010000122.1:0-3407 GCA_043772635.1 Chitinophagaceae bacterium | reverse complement strand
GATTGCAAAATGAAGCTAACCCTGTTACAGAATTGCATTATACACCAGGTAACCCGTTTTTTGCAAAAATAAAACTGGCGGTATTTTTTTAAACATGGGAAAGAATATTTGCACCCGCAAAAAGCGGGGCAAGCTGGTAAGGCGATAAGACTAAGAGATAAAAATATTATGTAAAATGTCTTCACGTCTTACCGGCTAATCTATTTATTTTACTCCCATCCACTTGCCAAAACATCGGCAATATGCATGGTTTTTATGGGAAGTTTTTTATTTTTTATCACACCATCTAACTGCATCAGGCAACTCAGATCTGTAGAAATAATATGAGAAGCACCGGTGGCTACAGCGTTAATCAATTTTTGATCGGCCATGGCAACAGAAATATCATCAAATTTTACAGAAAAGGTACCACCAAAACCACAACAGGTTTCATTATCGTTCATTTCTATTAATTCTAATCCTTTTACATAGCTCAGTAATTTGCGGGGGCCCTGTTTTATTTTACATTCTCTAAGTGCAGCACAACTATCATGATAAGTAGCTTTGGCATTCATCACAGCCCCAAAATTTTCTATCTTTAAAACATCGGTAACAAACTCTGTAAATTCAAAAATTCTTTTACCTAAATCTTTAACCTGGTTATGCGAAGCAGTATTATCAAATAATTTTGGATAATAATTTCTTACAAAGCCGGTGCAGCTGGCACTGGGAGATACAATATAATCAGTGCTTTCAAAATCTTTTAAAAATTTGCCGGCTACAGCTTTGCATTCATTGGTAAAGCCAGCATTAAATGCAGGTTGCCCGCAGCAGGTTTGGTTGGTATTATAATGAACTTCGCATGCTGCTTTTTCAAGAACCTTCACCATATTAAAAGCTGTTTCGGGATATAGCTGATCTACAAAACAGGGTATAAATAAATGAACTTTCATAATCTGAAATTCTTCTTATTGGATGAATGTGCAACCGGGTTAAATGTACCACCAAATAAATTACAAAACTGCTTAAGGGTTAGGATAAGATTGTACCAGAGCAATCATTTTAATTGCAGTGGCTGCAGCTTCTTCTCCCTTATGGCCATGTTTGCCACCCGTTCTTTCATCGGCCTGCTCGGGAGTGTTTACCGTTAATACGCCAAAAATGGTGGGCACCGGCAGCTGAAGATTTAATTGTACAACACCATCTGTAACTGCACTGCACACATATTTAAAATGAGGTGTATCTCCTTTTATAATACAACCCAATGCAATAAATGCATCGGCTTTACAGTCTTTATACTGTGTATGCTCCCAATAACTTTTTATAGCAAAGGCAATTTCAAAAGCACCAGGTACGATAATTTCTTTTATGGCAATATTATTTTCTTTTAAAATTTTAATACAGCCTTCGTATAGTTTATCTGTTACGTGTGCATTCCATTGGGTGCGCACAATAACAATACAGGCATCCTTTTTTAAACGGATGCCTGATGTATCAAATATTTGTGATGAGCTTGCGGCCATAGTATCTAAATCATTTTGTACTGATTATTTAATTACGCCCAGCTTTGCCAGGTTTTTATCTACTTCACCATTTTGAACAGCTGCATTGGAAGGATATTTTTCTTTTACTTCTTCATACAGGCTGATGGCTTCTTTGCTGTTGCCGGTAGCATCTGCATATGCTGCGGCAAGTATTAAAGCATCTGCTGCAAAAAATTCATCTTTGGTATTTACGCTTGCTGCTTTCTTATAATTGCTTAATGCTTCAGATGTTTTTTTCTGCTCTGCATAAGCATGACCCAGCAAAATATAAGCTTTGCTTTGCACCTGCGATGCACCGTTACCATCAAAATCGCTGAGGTATTTAATGGCTTTGTCAAATTCTTTAATGTGCAGATAGCTGGCACCGGTCATATATTTTGCACGGTTGCCTGCTGCTGTGCCACCATACTGGTTAATTATTTTTAAAAGCCCGGTTATTTTTTTGCCCTCCAGCTCTCCACTGTTTAAAAGAATATTTACAGAATCTTTATTAAAACCGCCCGAGGCCATTTTTGCAAATAAATTTTCTGCCGGAAAAATCAGTTCACTGGCTTTTTGTTCTTTGGGAGCTACAATAAACTCCTTATAAGCATACCAGCCTGCAATTAAAAGGATAATAGCACTGCCCACATAAATAATAGGCCTGCTGAATTTTTCCCAAAATCCTTTTACTCTGTCTGTAGGTTCAGCGTTCTGTACTGGTGTGGCAGTGGTTTCAATAACTTTCTTTTCTAACATGTTTGTACCTCACCCTAGTTCCCTCTCTACCTCATCCGCCCTTCGGGCACCTTCTCCTAAAAGAGAAGGGCAAAGGAAATGATTCAGTTTTAAGGGAGGCCGGGCATTTTTTAATTAATAAAAATTTGTTTTTTACTTTTCAACGGCTATTTCTTTACCGTGCTTTCAGGTCCTTCTAAAATAATTAATCCATAATAAAAGGATAATCCTGCTGCACGTACACATCTTTCAGTAATTCATCATCAGATGGCCATGGGCTTTCTTCTGCAAATTTTACAGAGTCTTCCACTTCGGCTTTTACTCTTTCAATAATCGTTTCTATATCGGCATCGGAAACACTGTAATCCGTTTTCAACACTTTTAAAACATGTTCTATCGGATCTTTTTCTTTGTATTCTTCCAGCTCTTCTTTGGTGCGGTATTTTTGAGGGTCGCTCATGCTGTGCCCTTTGTAACGGTAGGTTTTTATTTCCAGCAAAGTAGGCCCGCCTTTTTCTCTTGCCCTGTTTACCGATCTTAAAACTGCATTGTGCACATCTTCGGGGCTCATACCATCTACACTGTCGCTGGGCATTTCATAAGCATCTGCCAGTTTATAAATATCCAGGGTTTTGCTGGTTCGGGATACAGAAGTTCCCATGGCATAGTGATTATTTTCGCAGATAAAAACCACCGGCAAATCCCAAAGCATAGCCATATTAAAGGTTTCATGCAGCATACCCTGCCTTGCAGCGCCATCACCAAAAAAGCAAAGCACTACATTTTTAGTATCATTATATCTTTCTGCAAAAGCCAGTCCCGCACCGGTTCCTATTTGCGCACCTACTATACCATGCCCTCCAAAAAAGTTTTCTTTAAGGCCAAAAAAGTGCATGCTTCCACCCTTTCCTTTGCTGCAGCCAGTAGCTTTACCGTAAAGTTCGGCCATACAGGTTTTGGCAGTCATCCCTTTGGCTATAGCCAGGGCATGATCCCGGTAAGCAGTAATAAATTTATCGTCGGGGTTGGTAGCGGTCATACAGCCGGCAGCTATTGCTTCCTGGCCAATGTATAAATGGCAAAAGCCACGAATTTTTTGCATACCATACAATTGGCCTGTTTTTTCTTCAAAACGGCGCAATAACAACATTAATTCGTACCAGTACA
>JAYVGA010000121.1:0-5455 GCA_043772635.1 Chitinophagaceae bacterium | reverse complement strand
CCATTCATGAATTTGTGCACCTGCTGGATAAGGCAGATGGAGATACAGATGGCATACCGGAACTCTTGCTGGATAAGCCCTATGTATTGCCATGGATAAACCTTATGCATGAACAGATGCAGCAGATAACAAAAAATAAATCCGATATCAATCCTTATGGGTATACCAGCAAAGCAGAATTTTTTGCAGTGGCTGCAGAATATTTTTTTGAGCGGCCTGCATTGCTTCAGGATAAACATCCGGAGCTGTATAAAATGCTGAAGGAGATGTTTGATAAGCCCTGATGATATAAGTGCAAAGATAATTTTGCATAAAATATTTTTGCCCCCGCAAAATAGCGGGGCAGGCTGGCAAGACGGTAAGACGGGGAAGAATGATCTCACTCTTATTTAAAGTCTTTAATAACAAAATTCACATTGTTAAATAAATATAGTTTTTAAGCGCCGTTTAGTTAATGTACTAAACGGCGCTTAATTTTAGATAAACTTACCTTATGACAACTTCAAAAAAACTCCTGCTTATTTCATTATTTATTTTATCGGGCACGCTTAAATCCTTTTGCCAAACCAATGATGCTTTCACTTATCTAATTGTAAACATTAATACAAAATATGATCATCCCAACAGCAAGTATTATGCTTTAATAAATGCAGAAAGGGCCAATAAATATGCAGCTAAAATTTACAGCTTAAAAGCATATGATGGCGGTAAAAACGCTGTAAATAGCGGTGCAGTATTTTTTGTTGGACTTACAGATTCTACCCAGGCCATCTATAATTATTTTCAAAATGCAAGTGAAGCATTGCAGTTTTTAGCAGATGATAATTGGGTATTGATTACGGTGATTAGTGAAGTAAATTCTTCTTACCAAAATGAAAATGGTCCGAATGGTTTAGTGCCTATTACAACTGTATCATCAAGACCAGTTTATTATTTTAAAAAACAAATAATAAAATACTAATTCTACGGTTCAATAAATGCTTCATTAAAATATATTGTACAAAAGTGAGATTGTAAGCTCCCTGTAGGCAACACTTATCTCTTATAATATCTATATACCCTATAAATTTTTTGGAAATGATTTTGATTTCATATGATCCAATTAATAAATTTTCCGTTACTCATTTTTTTAGAGATGTTTTACATTGCAGCAAAAAACAAATATATGTTTCAAAAAAAATTCAATAGAAATTTTTATCTGCTGGTATTCCACTTTTGGCCAATTAAAAAATTCATACAATCATTTTAATACCGCTTCCAGGTTCCCTTCACCCCGAAAACTTCCGGGGCAAGGGGGTCAGGGGCTTGCCACTGCCATCCACGCCATCATTCCCATTCCTTGTTCAATGGCTGCTTCATCAATATTAAATGTAGGAGTGTGCACACCGCTGGTAATGCCTTTTGCTTTGTTGCCTGCACCCAGCCTGAAAAAGCAGGCAGGAATCTGGTGAGAGTAATAGGCAAAATCTTCGGCGCCCATTCGCAGTTCTGTTTCGGTTACATTGTCTGCGCCTGCATATGCTTCTGCATTTTTGCGTGCCTGTGCACAAAGCGCTTCATCATTTAATACAAACGGGTAACCTACATCAATATTTACATCCGCTTCTGCTCCCATGGCCGCCACTAATTCTTTTGTTTGTTTAATGATAAGCTCATGCGCTTTAAAACGCCATTCTTCGTTCATAGCACGGAAAGTGCCCATGAGCTTTACTTCTGATGGAATTACATTGGTAGTATTGCCGCCATTAAAAGCGGTGATAGAAAGTACAGAAGGATTAAAGGGATTATTATTGCGGCTGACAATTTGCTGCAGGCTGATGATAAGATGCGATGCAATTAAAATGGTATCGGCCGTGTACTGCGGTGCCGCTGCATGCCCGCCTTTTGCTTTAATGGTTATATAAATTTCATCGGCACTGGCCATTACCATTCCACTTCTAAAACTAAACTCGCCTGCTTCCAGGCCGGGATGTACATGCAATGCAAATATTTTTTGTGGTGCAGGATTTTGCAACACGCCTTCTTTAATCATATAACTTGCACCTCCCGGATTTTTTTCTTCACCGGGTTGAAAAATAAGTTTTACTGTACCCTCCCAATCTGCTTTTGTTTCGTTTAAAATTTTGGCTGCACCCAGCAGGCAGGTGCTGTGCACATCATGACCACAGGCATGCATCCTGCCGGGTATGGTAGATTTGTAAGGCACATCGTTGGCTTCCTGTATGGGCAGTGCATCCATATCTGCACGCAGTGCAACAATTTTTGATTGAGGATTTTTTCCCTCTATAATTCCCACCACACCCGTGGTAGCTTTTACCTGGTAAGGTATATTCCAGCCTGCTAGTTTTTGCTGAATAAATACTGAGGTTTCAAACTCCTGGTAACTCAGCTCCGGATGGGCATGTATATGACGGCGAACCGCTATAAACTCCTGGGAATATAATTTAGCGAGGTCTTTTATTTTTTGAAGCATGTACTGTTTATTTGTGGAGGTGAAGTTAACCATACGGCAATAAAAAAGAGTTTCCTTTTAAGAAGCTTTTTAAATTTCAGGAAAATAAATGCCGCAGATTAGCAGATTTAATCTGCGGATCTGCGGCAAAAA
Organism: Chitinophagaceae bacterium; assembly: GCA_043772635.1. Lineage (GTDB taxonomy): Bacteria > Bacteroidota > Bacteroidia > Chitinophagales > Chitinophagaceae > Ferruginibacter. The sequence continues at coordinate 2,850 of JAYVGA010000121.1, read as the reverse complement.
ATAATAATATTAAACAGCCAGAATATTTTAAAGAGCTATTAAAAAAAACTCTTTTAAAAAGATATTCAACTAAAAATTAATTCTCGTCTTCTTCTTTTGAAGGTTTTATTTCTATGGTTTCCGGCAGCAGGTAAATATTTCCTGTGGTGAGCTTTTGTTTTAATAATTGTTTTCTGAAACGTTCTGCTTCTTCCCTTTCCGGAAAATTACCCATCTTAAGTTTGATAAATGGATTTTGATACACCATATATACTTTATGCTCCGGGTATTGCTGCAATAATTTAGAGCGCAGCTGCATGGCCAGGCTGCGGTCGTTGGTGCTCAGTAACATTAAGCGGTAGCCTTTGGCAGACCGTATATTTTTTGATAAACCAATATTATAGGCCAGCATTTTTTCGCCCAGCATATCAATACGCATATCTTTTTGCACGGTTACCACTCCATACTTTAAAGTATCAGAATTTAAAGACCCGGCATAGGAATTACCAGCAATAATAATAAGCGTAAATACAAGGCATTTTTTCATGGCGCAAATATAGGATGTGTATGGTTAAAAAACTTCATATTAGTTAGCCAATTAATTATTTCATTATAAAATTACTACCTATAACGTTTGCATCAGCATTTATAAAAGTGTTTTTTTCTTTTGAGTTGTTGAAATTACCTGTTACCATTATACCCACAGCATCTGCCAGGTGTTTGCGTACCAGCCTTACTGTTTCTAAAGATGGAAGTTCATCTTGTATGCCACTTGAAAGAGAAAAATAATTTACGCCTGCGGCTCCATAAATATCACAGCATTTTATTAATTCTCCGGGAAGCAGCAAACTACTTTCTACCACTACCTTTATTATGTTGCCTTTATTTTTTACAACGGGTAAAATAGTATTTATTTCCCGGGCAAGGTATTGCCAGTCGTTGTTTTTTAAGGCTGTAATGTTTATATGCAAATTCAATTCATCTGCACCATCTACCATGGCCATTATTATTTCTGCCAGTTTGGCTTCAATAACATTAAAGCCATATGGATAACCAATTACAGTAGCAACTTTTACCACTGTGCCTTCTGTAAATTCTTTTGCTTTTTTTACAAATAGTGGAGCAATGCAAACGGCTGCATAATTATTTGCACACGCATTTTTACAAAGCTGTTCTACCTGGTTTAATATAGTGCCGGGTTTTAATAAAGTAAGTTCTGTATTTTGGCTGATGATGGTCAAAACCTCACCCTCCTTCTCCCTCTCCCTACCTCATCCGCCCTTCGGGCACCTTCTCCTTCAGAGAAGGGAAATGGATGAAGTCTAATAAGGGAGCGGTGCTGCAGAATATTTACAATCATTATATCCTCCATTTCAACTTAAACAATTAATTATACTTCTATAATTTCTATGCATAAATAATGTTCAACTATTTACTAATGACTATTGACTTAATAACTATTCACCATTGACCCCCAGCAAAAATATAGGGGCAGGCATTGACCTTTGACCTTTGACTTTTGACCCTGCCTTCTAATATCCCGCCTTCGCCCCACCAATATTTTCAATCGGGTGCCAGGTAGTTTTTATTTCCTGGGTATCCATAATCATATAGGGCGATTGAGCCGCATCTGCCAGCCAGTTTATTTCATCATAAAAAACAACCCGCTTCATATTTAGTGCTGCTTTATCCTGGATCATTTTTTTATTTGCTTCATTGCTCTCTCCATACACAACAGCATTCACATCCATATGATCCGAAAAATATGAAATCAGTTCATCTGGTTTGCCGGTAAGAATATTTACTACTCCACCCGGAACATCGGATGAATGCAGCACTTCTGCAAAAGTTACTGCACAAAGTGGTTTTAAAAATGACCCCAGAACAACGCAGGAATTTCCCCCCGCTATCACCGGGGCAATTACAGATACAAGCCCGAGCAATGAGGTAGCCTGTGGTGCAATAACAGAAACAACGCCTGTAGGTTCCGGCACCGAAAAATTAAAATGAGAAGATGCCACAGGATTTACTGAGCTGTATAACTGCTGAAATTTATCGCACCAGCCGGCATAATAAATTAAACGGTCAATAGAAATTTCCACTTCATTTTCTGCAGCAGTTTTGCTTAAAGATTGTTGTTGCAGTTCATCAATAAACTGAGCTTTTCTTCCTTCCAGCATTTCTGCTATGCGGTATAAAATTTGTCCACGGTTAAAGGCGGCCCTGCTTCCCCAATCGCCAAATGCAGTCCTGGCGGCCACTACAGCTTCTCTAAAATCTTTGCGGGAGCTGAGGCAAACATTCGCCAACTTCTCTCCTTTACTATTTTCAGCCACATAATACCTGCCTGATTCAGTACGTGGAAATTTTCCTCCGATGTATATTTTGTAAGTTTTTAGTATTTCTAATCTTGGCATTTTTTTTCTTTTTTTAATTCAAAATTTTAAAATTCAATTTTTTATTTATCAAATAAAAAATTACTACACAAGCTTCACATAAGGATACAACCCGTGCAATCCTCCTTCTCTTCCATAACCACTTTCTTTATAACCACCAAATGGAGAAGTAGGATCAAATTGATTAAATGTGTTTGCCCACACCACACCGGCTCTTAATTTTGTAGTGAGGTTAAATATCTTGGAACCCTTATCCGTCCACACTCCTGCAGATAATCCATAAGGAGAATTATTTGCTTTCTCAATCACTTCATCATCTGTTCTAAAAGTTTGAATGGTGAGCACGGGACCAAAAATTTCTTCCTGTGCTATACGGTTGCTTTGTGCCACATTGGTAAAAATAGTGGGCCTGCAAAAAAATCCTTTTGAAGGAATTGCCCCGCTGCTCTGGTACATTTCTGCGCCTTCACTTACG
>JAYVGA010000120.1:0-3477 GCA_043772635.1 Chitinophagaceae bacterium | reverse complement strand
GGTTTATTGCCTTCAAATTCCCGCTGTATAAAAACTGGCTTTTCCAGGTAAATATCTTTTATGAAAATCTGCTTGCCGGCAATATTCAATTTTTCCATGGTTACATCCAGCTTTTGCAAAGTGGCTGTCATATCCTGCCCCACCCATTTATCCGCTTTATTAAATCTTATGTTTTTAAGATGTACTTCTTTAATATCTATTATAAAAGCATTATTCTTTTTCTTTCCTGTAGATGGGGATGAAAAATAATCCAGCAAAAATTTATAATTCCATACAGAATCGCTGCGGTGCATATTTACTATTGCATCTTCGAGCCCTATATTATTTAATGTAATGGTATCTTTTAAAAAAAACCAGTCGGTAATATTTACGCTGGCTGTACCTGCAAAAAGCAAAGTGTCTTTTTTGCGGTCTTCCACCATAAGGTCTTTTAAAAGCAGCTTATCAAAAAACCTGAAGTCTACTTTTTTTATGGTAACCCTTGTTTCTAATTCCTTAGAGAGATTACCAGCAATTTTTTTTACCAGCCAGGTTTGTACAGATGAAAGATGGAGCAATCCATACAGCAGCCCCACTAGCAGTACCAGTATCAGCAATACCCATTTTAATATTTTTAAAAATTTTTGCAGAAGAATCAATTGTTTGTAAAACTAACCAATAGGCTTTTGTATGCAAATGCCATGCACAAGTTTATCATTTAATTATATTTTTTTAAAGCTATAAACAGATGCTTTACTCTTTATAGCCTTTGATATTTTATTGTTACGGATTTTAAAGCTGCCGGCATAATATAGTTTAATGAGTTGATGATGGGCGCAAAAATATGTTATATAAAGAAGAGTTAGTAACCTTCTGCAGCATCGTCACCTCTTTTATCTGCAATGGCCGTTACTTTTCTTTTGGGCTCACCTGTTATTCTTATCAATTCGGTTCGGCCTATACTATTTCTTATGGTTATTTTATAGCCCATCTTTTGCAGCTCTTCTATTACCGCAGCAGGAAAATCTTTTTCAACCATAATCTCATCGGGCAGCCACTGGTGATGAAATTTTGGTTTGTTCACCGCATCATCTTCGCTTAAATTAAATTCTATAATATTTACCAGGCTTTGAAAAACACTGGTAGGAATGGTAGTACCACCCGGCGTACCCACAACTATATATGGTTTATTATTTTTTAAAACAATGGTAGGTGCCATGCTGCTCAGCATTCTTTTGCCTGGCGCAATTGCATTGGCGGCCTTGCCCACCGCACCGTACATGTTGGGAGCGCCTGGCTTCACGCTAAAGTCGTCCATTTCGTTGTTCATTAAAAAGCCTGCACCGGCAATTACCGTGTAGCTTCCATAACCACCATTTAAAGTAGTGGTTACGGCCACAGCATTGCCTTCATTATCTACAATACTTATATGGGTGGTTTCTTCACTTTCTGCAATTACACCTTCTTTGGTAATGGTGCTACTGCCTGCTACGCCGGGTTTATAATCGTTCATGCGTTGCTGTAAGTAAGCTTCGCTCACCATTGTTTTTACCGGCACTTTTACAAAATCTGCATCGCCCATATACGTGCCTCTGTCTGCAAAAGCCCTGCGCTCTGCTTCTACCATAAGTTGCACACTGGCTGCAGTTGCAAATCCCATGGCAGCAATATTTCTTTTTTCTATTATTTTCATGAGCTGCTGCACAATAATACCGCCACTGCTGGGCATAGGCATACCCACTATTTCGTAATCTTTATAAGTGTACCTGATGGCAATTCTCTCTTTGGCCCGGTAATTTTTTAAATCCTGCAGGCTGATGATGCCATTGGCTTTTTTTTTCATTTCCTTTACAATCAATGCAGCCGTTACGCCTTCATAAAAACCTTTGGCTCCCTGGGCAGAAATGCGTTTTAGTGTTTGAGCAAGCTCTGGTTGCCGCAGCAGGTCGCCTTCTTTCCATTCGGTTTTTTTTACAAAGGCCACAGTCGTTTTATTTATTTTTTCAAACGCTGATTTATTTTCATTAAAACTTTGCGCCTGCGATGCTGTGATGGGAAAACCTTTTTCTGCAAGTATAATTGCAGGAGCTATTAATTTTTTAAAAGAAAGTTTTGCATATTTCATACTGGCAAATAAACCTGCTACTGTGCCCGGTATGCCGCTGGCCAGGGGGCCTGCAAGAGAAAGTTGTGTAATGGGGTTGCCTTCTTTATCAAGGTACATATCTTTAAAAGCTGCTGCTGGTGCAGTTTCCCGGTAATCCAATGCTACTGTTTTACCATTGTTAAGGCAGGCAATCATAAATCCTCCACCGCCTAAGTTGCCGGCACCGGGATATACCACGGCCAGCGCCAGTTGTGTGGCTATGGCTGCATCTACTGCATTCCCACCCTGCTTAAGCATGGCAAGCCCGGCCTTACTTGCAAGCGGATGAGCAGAAACAACAGCACCCCGCTGCCCTTCAAATTTTTTATTAACAGCGTAGGGTAAGCGTTGTTGAGCATTGCTGCCGGTAAATACAAGCAGCAGTAAAACAATTGCAAAATTTTTTAACAGCATAATGATAAGTATTTACTCAAAACTAAAATTTCTTTTTTTAAAGGCGGCAGGTTTTAATAATTTCACCTCATAATAATTATTTATGAAACAAAAGCTACAAGCGCTCATTATTATTTTTTGCTGTGTAAATTTCTCTTTTGCACAAAACCTTAAAAGCCCCGATCAGTTTCTTGGTTATACACTGGGAGAAAAGTTTACGCCGCATCATAAAATTGTGCAATACTTTGAGCAGGCCGCAGCAGCCATGCCGCAGGTGATGAAGCTGGAAACTTACGGGCACACAAACGAAGGCCGGCCTTTGCTGCTGGCGGTAATAGCATCTCCTGAAAATTTTACCAACCTGGAAGAAATACGTAAAAATAATTTAAGACTTACCGGCTTATTAAAAGATAAAGCTGGCAGTACTGATGCCCCGGCAATTGTGTGGCTGAGTTTTAATGTACATGGCAATGAATCCAGCTCATCGGAAGTGAGCATGAAAACCCTGTATGAATTGCTGAGCAGCAGTAATGCACAAACAAAAGCATGGTTGAAGAATACCGTGGTCATCATTGATCCCTGTTTAAATCCCGATGGCCGCGACCGTTATGTAAACTGGTTTAATTCAGTAGTGGGAAAAAATGCAAATCCGGTATTGGCTGCACGTGAACACCGCGAGCCGTGGCCCGGTGGCAGAAGCAATCATTACAATTTTGATTTAAACCGCGATTGGGCCTGGCAAACACAGGTAGAAACACAAGGGCGCATGAAAAAGTATAATGAATGGATGCCACAGATACATTGTGATTTTCATGAGCAATACCTTGGAAGCCCTTATTATTTTGCCCCGGCTGCAGAGCCATTTCACGAAGTGATCACTCCATTTCAGAGAAACTTTCAAACTGTTATTGGAAAAAATCATGCAAAATATTTTGATGCAAATGGTTGGCTGTATTTTA
>JAYVGA010000119.1:0-3105 GCA_043772635.1 Chitinophagaceae bacterium | reverse complement strand
GCATTACCCGCCGCTGAAGATTTACTGGATGGCCCGGTTGCAGGCTTAAACTATGAACAGAACCGGCAGTTTCTTGCAGGCGATGTGGCTTTTAACGATGAAATATTTACAAGCACCTCTGGCCTGGGCTCCATCTTTGTAGCCACCAGTTGCGGCAGTTGCCATGCCGGCGATGGCAAAGGGCATCCCTTTACTACCCTTACCCGGTTTGGACAAACAGACAGTACCGGAAATAAATTTCTGCACCTGGGTGGCCCGCAATTGCAAAACAGGGCCTTACCCGGATTTCTTGCCGAAAAAATTCCGGTGGGTGCAACATTTTCAAAATTTACGCCGCCGGCCAATACGGGGCTGGGTTTTTTAGAGCTGGTATCTGATGCAGATATTATTGCCATGGCCGATCCCAATGATGCAAATGCTGATGGTGTTTCGGGCGTGCCTAACTGGATAACATTACCTTCTTTTATTTCTCCCAATGCCAATGCCATTACACAAAACGGAAAATACATTCACCGCTTTGGGAAAAAAGCAGCGGCCTATAATTTACTGCACCAAACTGTAAATGCTTACAACCAAGATATAGGTATTACATCCACCTTTGCTCCCCGGGATGTATATTCCGGTTTAAATACCGACCCTGAAGTAACCGACCAAACCATTCACAATGTGGTGTTTTACCTGCAAACATTAAAAGCACCGATACCCCGAAATCAAAATGATGCAGAGATAATAAAGGGCAAAAATTTATTTGTGCAGGCAGGTTGCCAAAGCTGCCATAAACAAACATTAAAAACAGGATTGTCTTCCATTGAAGCATTATCCAACAAAACATTTTTTCCTTATACAGATTTGTTGCTGCACGATATGGGCCCTGCGCTGGATGATGGCTACACCGAAGGCTATGCAACAACAGCAGAGTGGAGAACCCCGCCCCTGTGGGGTTTGGGGTTATCGCCCCACTCGCAGGGTGGCCAGTATTTTTTAATGCATGATGGCAGGGCAAAAACCATTGAAGATGCCATTGTATTGCATGACGGAGAAGCGGCAGCAAGTAAAAATAATTTCAGCCAGATGAATGTGACGGATAAAAATGCGGTTATTAAATTTTTAAAATCGTTGTAAGAACCCGCCTATTGGCGAGGTCTTACGGGCATGAAAAATATAAATAATTGCAGGTAAAGCCCAATAAAGATATCCTGTACAAGCGTGCGACCCCTACGCAAGCATAGGGGCAGGCGCCAATGAAGCTTAATAGAAATTCAAAAGCCTGGTTCCCCGAAAAAATCGGGACAGGCAAAAAAAAATAAATAATGGATAGAAAAGATTTTATAAAAAGCTGCGGCTTTGCCTGTGTGGGCGGTGTGGCATTTACCACGCTGCTGCAAAGCTGCGGCATTACAAAACAGTTAAACGGAAATATTGTTGCAGATGATTTGGTAATACCTCTCAGCGATTTTGTAACAAAAAACGGTAACGAAATATTTTATAAAAAGTACATTGTTGTAAACAACGATTTGTTGCAATACCCTATTTGTGTATATCGGTTTAATGAAAATGAATACAGTGCTTTGTGGATGCGCTGCACCCACCAGGGCACAGAGCTGCAGGTGTTTGGCGATAAACTGCAATGCCCGGCACACGGCAGCGAATTTAATAACAGGGGAGCGGTACAAAACGGACCGGCAGATAATACACTCAGAACATTTGCAGTAAAGATTGAAAACAATCAACTAAAGATTTCATTAAAAGCAGTATGAAAAAAATATTTACAATAGCTGTATTCGTTTTGTTTTTTTGGAGCGAAGCAATTGCACAGATAGATCCCACTTTATTAAAACGTATTGCTGCAGATTCCAGCAAACCAACGATGAATATGGATGCGGTGTATACCCGGCCCTTTGTGGCTGTAGGAAAATTACCCGTTTCGCTGGGAGGTTACATGGAGGCAAACTGGCAGCACATGGGCACAGATGGGGTTTCCGATGGACACCAGTTTCAGTTTAGAAGAATGACTTTATTTGTGTCATCTACTATTGGCAAACGTTTAAAGTTTTTAAGCGAAATAGAATTTGAAGATGGTGGAAAAGAAATAGCGGTAGAGTTTGCTGCACTGGATATTGAATTACATTCCTTATTAAATCTGCGTGGTGGCATGATCATTAACCCTATCGGCGCATTCAATCAAAACCATGATGGACCTAAATGGGAATTTATAGACCGGCCAATTTCTGCCACACAAATGCTGCCAGCCACCTGGAGCAATGCAGGCTTTGGCTTGTATGGAAAACATTATAACAACAACTGGATGTTTGGTTATGAAGCCTACATCTCCGGCAGTTTTGATAATTCTATTATTGATAATTCGGAAAATAAAACTTTTTTGCCTGCGGCAAAAAATAACCCCGAACGTTTTGAAGAAATAAACAGCGGCCTGCCTTTATTTACCGGTAAAATAGCGGTGAAAAATAATACCATTGGCGAAATTGGTTTGTCGTACATGGGTGGCGTGTATAATAAATTTGAGAATGATGGATTGAGGATTGATGACAAAAGAAGGGTAGATGTTTTTGCCATTGATGTAAACAGCACCTTACCTAAACTCAATACATTCATCACAGCAGAATGGGCATGGATAAAAGTAAATGTACCCGCAAGTTTTACTCAGCAATTTGGAAATAAGCAACAGGGTGGTTTTATAGATATTGTGCAACCCGTAATAAAGAAAAAAATGTTTGGCTGGGATAAAGCCATGCTAAACCTGGCCTGCAGGCTGGAGTATGTAGATTGGAATGTAGGAAAATTTACCAGCACCGGAGAAAACATTGCAGAAGATCTGTGGAGTATTATGCCTGCCATCAGTTTCAGGCCCACGGCACAAACAGTGCTGCGGCTCAATTACCGGCACCAGCAACAAAAAGATTTATTGGGCAACCCACCTGCTAAAACGGGGGGATTTGGTTTTGGAATCTCTACTTATTTTTAACGGTATAAAATAAAAAATAAATCTTTGCAACCATGTAGCAAGCCTGTGGTCTTTCATTTCTTTGTTTATATTTGCAGCAATGAAATTTTTTGTATTCATATTTAGTTTTTATTTACTGGTGC
>JAYVGA010000118.1:0-12725 GCA_043772635.1 Chitinophagaceae bacterium | reverse complement strand
GTATAATTACTAAGGTTGTGCTGTGCTCCCATATAAAAAAAATATTTACCACCCGGCGGAATACCCCCTACAAAGCGCAGGTACATTTCTTTATTGCGCCCAAGATTATCAAAAGTGCGGTACACAATTTTAGTAGCATCATCCTGGTAAGTTACCCCGGTAAAAATATCTTTAATATCGTTTAGCCCGATAGAGAAGATGGGAAAATCATCAGCCATAATATTAAATTCGTAGTTGGTGGTAAACTGCGGCCTCAGTGCAGGATTACCTATCTCATACAAATACTGATCTATATATTTAGGATAAGGATTGAGTGCTTCGTAATATGGCCGGCTTATGCTGCGGCGGTAAATGGCATTACCCATTAATTTAAAACCAAACAGTTTTGTTATGCTGTGGCGCAGGTACAGGTAAGGAAAAACATCGGTGCGTTTAATGCTCAGCGAAGTATCAAAAGGAAAAAATTGATTGCCGGATATATTAGTGTGCTCTATGCGCATGCCTGGCTTTATGGTAAACCCGGCAAGGGTTTTAGCCACCTGCATATAAGCAGATGCTATCTGTTCCCGGTAGCGGAATTTGTTGCTTTGAAAACTATCTAATTTGCTGCCGCTGCCATCATTTGCATAATAAATGGCGCTGTTACTGCTCCTGCTGTAGTTAAATTTACTGCCGGCTTCCAGGGTAAATTTATATTTCATTTTTAAAGTAAGATCTGCCTCTGCCGAAAAAATATTTTTTTGGTTGTTTATTTTACCATCTCCCAATAGCGCCGGTTCGGCGGGCAGGATAAAAAGGTTGTTATACTGCTGCCTGTTTTTATTATCAAAATAATCATAACCTGCTTCTATTTCTAATTTACTGCCCAGCGTATCTATTTTGTAATGGGCATACCAGTCGTTGCCCAAAAAATAAGCATTGCCCCTGTTTCTTATAAGCGATTGATTTTTTTGCAGCAAAGTTTGAGCAGGGTAATGGGTAATATCAATATCATTTTGTGCAGTGCTTGACGGCTTATTGGCGGTAAACCTAAAGTCGTAACCCACCGTCCATTTTTTATTCAACTCCGCATCTATACCCCCGCCCAGGTAATTATTTAATGCAGGATATTTTGTATAAGCCTTTTGCCGCACGAGTGAGCTGTCTCTTATTATAAAACGATCGCTGTTTAATTCTTCAAAATTATTACGGTCTGTAAACTGGTAAGAGAGCGTGATGTTTATTTTATTAATGCTTCGGTTAATATTAAAACCTGCTGTAGCTGTATTTAATCTTCCCTGGAAGAAACCTGCATTTATACTGCCGCTGGTGCCCAGCTTTACGCCTTTTTTTAAAACTATATTTATTATACCACCACTGCTGCCGGCATCGTATTTTGCAGATGGGGTTCTTAGTATTTCTATTTTAGTAACACTGCTGGCCGGTAAACTTTTAAGGAGCGATGCAAGATCTGCAGGGCTTAGTTTTACCTCACGCCCGTTTATCTGTATAGTTGCTGCGGTGGCACTGTTAAGGTACACATTGCCATCCTGATCCACTACGGCCCCCGGTGTTTTTTCCAGTACTTCATAAGCATTGGTACTGCTGTTTGCAAGTACTTCTGCATCTACAATGGTTTTATCATCTTCCTGTTTTATTAATGGCTTGCGGGCAGTAACTGTTACATTGGTCAGGTTGCTGGTTTTAGGAAGCCATTGTATTACAAGATTAACACTGCTGTCTTTTACAAAAACATTTTGCTGCACGGTTTGCATGCCGGCAGCAGTAATTTTTAAAAAATAGCGGGATTGTTTTTTTACTTCAAAAAACTGGCTGTCTTTAATAGTTTTTGTACTTACTACAGCACTGTCGGGCAGGCTGTATAATATTGCCGTGCCCACGGTAAGCGTTGCTTTATTTTCGTTACTAAATAAAATATTTATACTGGTGGTTTGGCCAATGGCAATAGTAGCGCAACTTAATAAAAGCAGTATGGAGAAGATTTTAATTTTCACGGTATTCTTTTCAATTTTACGGTTTTAAAAAAGGCACCATAAAGATGCCCTTAAATAATTTTTGTGCAGCCTTATAATCTGCCCATCCTTAATCTTTCTTTTCAAAAAGATCTTTTTTATCTACCACTTTTACTTTTGCACCATTCTTTAATGTTTTACTTACTACATCGTAAGGGCCTGTTATTACTTCCTGCCCTGCTTTAATGCCGCTGGTAATTTCTATATGGTTAATATCCTGTATGCCGGTAGTTACTTTTACTTTAAACACTTTGCTTGCAGAATCTTTTACAAATACAACCACTTCCAAATCATCAATATTGCTGGCAGATGTTGCTGTATTATTATTGCTGTTGTTGTTATTATTATCGTCTTTTTTCTTGATGTCTGTTTTTATGTTAAGGCTGTCGTTTTTATCACGGGTGGTTACAGCATTTATAGGAACACTCAACACATTTATCTGCCTGCGGGTTTGTATATCTGCATTGGCGCTCATACCTGGTCTAAAAGGAAAACTTCCTTTACCAAGAAGGTCGGTATAACTTTCGGGCAATAATCTTATGTACACTTTATATTGGGTAACATCATTGCTGGTACTGGCCAGGCTGCTTACGCCGGCTGCACCAATATTGCTGCTGGCAATCTGGGTTACAATGCCTTTAAATTTTCTTCCGCTGTAAGCATCAATATCTATTACAGCACTATCGCCCAGTTTTACTTTGGGAATATCGTTTTCGCCTACATCTACCCTTATTTCTATTTTGGCCATATCTGCAATGCGCAGCATTTCGGTACCCACATTAAAACTATTACCTGCTACTTTTTCTCCCTTTTTTACACTTAGTAAACTTATCACTCCATCCATAGGGGCAATAATAGCCGTACGGCCAAGATCGGTATTAGCCTTGGCAAGATTTTGCCTGGCGCTTTGTACACTGGCCTGTCCCCCCCTTATACCCTGTTGTGCAGCATTATAATTTGCCCTGGCCGATTTAAAGTTGGCATCGGCTAAATTAAATTCGCTAAGGCTGATTACTTTATCATCGAAAAGTTTTTTCTGCATATCATAGGTACGCTGCGCCTGTTCCATTTGTGCCTTAAGTGCGTCTAAGGCAGCTTGCGAGTTGGCCACCTGGGCCTGGCTCTGAGCCACACCGCTGGCTGCCTGGTTGCGCTGGATATTATACACATCGGCGTAGATGCGTGCCAGCAACTGGCCTTTTTTTACGGTATCGCCTTCCTGCACCGTAAGCTCTGTTATTTCTCCGCTTATATCGGGGCTCACTTTTACTTCCACTTCAGGATAAATTTTTCCGCTCGCATTTACGGCTTCTATAATGGTGCGTACCATTACTTTTTCTGCAGTTACTTTGGTGCCTTCTGCTTTTCCAAATACGCCGGCTTTAGATAATACTACCAGCAGTACAAGTAATACTCCAAGCCCAATTAAAATCCATTTTGTTTTCTTATTCATATATCCAGGTTATGTTATTTTATATCAGCAATATTTTTTCTTTTTTTTAACAATAAAGAAAGTGAAAATATTTTTTTACCAACGTTATTTCTTTTTTGACCACCTGCATTTTTGTTTAAAATTATTTGTTGAACATTGAGAAAATAAAAATCAAGATAATGTAGCCCTGCAAATTCAAGCTCAGGCATTCATTTCACTTTTCACCTTTCACTTTTGACCATTGACTATTGACCTTTGCCCATTACAATTTCAACCCCAACCCCTTATAAAATTCAAGCACTTTCATTTTAAAAACATAATCAAAACGGTTGATGGTATATTCCAGTTTTGCCCTTAATAAATTATTCTGACTGGTTATCAAATCAAAAGTACTCAACATGCCCACATCAAATCTTTTACCGGAATATAAAAAAGTTTTTTCTGAAGAGGATACCGATTTAAGAGAAGCCGTATATTTTTCCAATGCAATAACTGCAGCATTGTATGCCTGGTATATATCCTGTTTTAATTTCTGATCATCATTTTGTTTTTGCAGCTGCAGGTTATCTATATTTAATTTACTGCGTTCGTAATTTGTACGCAGGCTGCCTGCATTAAAAATGGGCACACTAATACTCAGCCCTATGCTCTGGCGAAAGTTATCTGATAACTGGTTAGGAAAGGAACGTTTGCCATAGGTAAAATTGCTGAATGGCTGCAGGGGAAACACATCATAATTGGTGCCTCCTATACTTACTTTTCCTAACGGAGCATTTATAAAAGTAGAGCTGGTTATTTGCCTTGCCTGGTTATTAAATCCGCTGCCAAGGCTTGCAAAACCTGAAAAGTTGGGGTACATGGCTCCTCGGGCGGCAGCCCTGTTTTTTTCTGCAGCCTTTAACCTGTAATCGTTTACCATTTGCAGTGGCTGGTTGGTTAAGGCAAGTTGGTAAACGGCATCGGGCTGCAAATCTGCAATGGGCTCTACTGGTATAGATTCTACCGGCGGGGTGTCTACTTCAAATTCTGCAGCCGCATCTATATTCATAAAAGATTTTAAATTAAGCACAGCCTGTGTAACATTTCCTTTTGCAGTTATATAGTTTACACTGTCCAGGGCCAGTTGTGCTTCCAGTTGCACAGCATTAAGTTCCGGCAAAGCACCAGCATCCACCTGTTTGCGTATAGTGCTTAACTGCTCGGCAGTTTGAGCCACCTGTACAAGAGTAATTTTTTCCTGCTCCATGGCCAGCAATATCTGCAGGTAGGCATTGGCCGCACTTAGGGCAATATCATTTTTTATTTTACCCACATTGGCTATTGCGGCTTTTAGTTCCCATTCATTTGCGGCAATGGTATTTTTCTTGCTGTAAAAATTAAAAATGTCTACGCTGCTTTGCAGTTGCATACCTGCAGAAAGATAAGTTTGTGTAATGCGGCTAAAAGTGGTAGGATCCTGGTTGCTGCCGCTGTTTACACTGGTATTGCCATTAAAACTGGCATTGGGAAAAAGCGATAGTTTGCTTTGCTTATAAGTAAGTGCAGTTATTTTGGCCTGCACTTCGCTTTGTTTTACTCCAATATTACTGGCCATTGCATATTCTACAATGGTTTTCAAATTCCATTTTTGTTGTGCACTAGCTGTGTTTTGTGTAAAAAGGGCAATGCCCGCAATGATAATGAAAAGGCGCATGGGTCAAAAATATTATTTGTAAAGTTAGGGGAGCCGGGTAATATTATGAACGGCCAATTGAAGTGATTTAGCGACGGATCGTTTTTGTTATCCCATTTCTGCAAAACCTCTTTCTAAATCTTTAATAATATAAGCGGCATCTTCAAGCCCCACATACAATCTAAGCATACGGTGTTCTTTATTGGCTGCATTAAAATGTTCTCTTTTTATACCTGCACATTTAGGAATAATAAGGCTTTCGTGGCCACCCCAGCTCACGGCCATTAAAATATGCTGCAGGCTGTCGCAAAATTTTTCTACCTGCATTATGGTATCAGCTTTAATAATAAAAGTGAGTAAGCCGCAGGCGCCTTTCATTTGTTGTTTGGCCAGGTGGTATTGCGCAAAATCTTTATCAAAAGGAAAAATAACTTCCTCTACAGCAGGGTGCTGTTTTAAAAAATGTACCAGCTCTTCTGTAGTGTGGCTGATATGCTGCAGCCGCATGGGCAATGTGCGCAAGCCACGTATAAGCAGCCAGGCATTAAAAGCCTGTATGCCACTGCCTACACTCATGTACTCGCTGTTAAATATTTTTTCAATCATTTCCCTACTGCCACTAAGCACACCTGCCACCACATCGCTGTGGCCGCTAATGTATTTGGTGGCCGATTGCAAACTTAAATCTATGCCCATGGCAATGGGCTGCTGGTAAATCGGCGTGCAATAACTGTTATCACAAATGGTGACAATACCTTCTGCCCTTGCCAGCTCTGCCACTGCATTTAAATCCTGCAGGGCATAGTCCCAGCTATTGGGGCTTTCTAAATAAATAAGTGTGGTGTTTGGCAAAATGGCACGTTCAAAATTTTCTATATCCCGCCCATCTATATAAGTAGTGGTTATACCAAACCTTGGTAAAATAACATTAAATATTCTTTGTGCCCAGGTATAAGGTTTGTGTACACTCACAATATGATCGCCGGTTTTTACATTGGCCAGTACTGCTGCAAAAATAGCGGCGGCACCGCTGTTAAAAACCAGGCAATCTTCTGCTGCATCCAGTGCTGCCAGTTTTTTTCTTAAAATATCTACCGTAGGATTAAGGCCACGGCTGTACAGGTAAGTGCTGTATTCATCTTTAAATGCATGACGCAATTCTTCAGTAGTTTTAAAAGCAAAATTGCTGCTTTGGATTATGGGGGGCGCCACTGCATTAAAATAATTTTCTCTGTCTTCGCCCAGTTCGTTAATGATGTAGGAGATGTCCATAAGTAATAATTATTGGCTAAGGCCCTTTTTAAATTTATAATTGCTTTTTATCCCTGGCTGTAGTTTGGTCTTTTTAATTTTCTACCGAAGGGTTTGCTCCATTTATTTTTTTTGCTATAAAATAAATCCCAATAAAAGCCGCCAGTATGCCCAGTCCCAGCAGCCCGGTATTGGGGTCATCGGCAAAAATACTGATGCCCACAAAAAGATAGGCTGCCATAAAAATAATGGGCATCAGCGGAAAAAATTTCATTTTATAAATGCCGGTATCATCCAGGTGTTTTGTTTTTTTACGAAACCAGAATATAGTGGCACTGCTGAGCACCATTCCAAAACAATCTAAAAAAATAGTAAAGCCCAGTATTTTTTCAAACTCCTGTGCAAAAAATAAAATAATAATACAAACGGCAGCAAAAACAGTTAAAGAAAAAGTGAGCACATTTGTTTTTTCATTTTGTTTTGCAAAAACTTTCGGCAGGCTTCCATCTTCGCCCATGGCATACATTACCCTTGGGTTGCTCATGAGTAAACCATTTACATAAGCCAGCACACCTAAAAAAAGAAAAGCAGAAAAAACAGTGGCTCCAGTTTTTCCAAATATCTTATCCATTACCACATAAGCAATTTCCTTTTCGCCTTTCATCTGGTTAAAGCCAACAAGATTATAATAACTAAGATTTACTAAAAGATATAAACTGATAATAATTAAAATGCCAATGATAATACCCCGTGGAATATTTTTTGCAGGCCGGTCTACTTCGTTACCAAAGTTGATGGTTTGCTGGTAGCCGCCATAAGTAAACGATACGGCAATTAAGCTTATGCCCAGGCTTTTTACCCAGGCCATATAGCCACCGGTGGTTGCAGGCGCAGCAGTTTCTGTTATTTGCTGCACCGCATATTTATCCGGAAAAAATAAAGCAGCAATTAAAACAAGCACCATCGTAATTTTAATAATCATCAAAATATTTTGTGCTGCAGAACTCATCTTTAATCCTCTTAAATTAATAAGATAAAAAAGGATGATGGCCCCACAACTTACCAGGGCTTTATCAATATCCGTCCAGGTGCCCGGAAATAACTTTAATAAATACCCACTGCCAATTAATGCAACACCACTAAGGCTGGCAGCATTGCTTACCAGTATAATACAGTTAATAGCAAAGGCAATACTGGGATGATAGGCTTTTGCAAATACTTTGTAATAGCCGCCTGTAACGGGGTAGCGGCTCCCAATTTCGGCATAGGTAAGGGCACCGCACAATGCAACAAGGCCACCAATAAGCCATGCGCTAAAATAAACAGATGGTGCTATGGCATCTTTGGCGCTGGTGGCGGCTGTTCTAAAAATGCCCATGCCTATTACCAGGCCCACCACAATCATGGTAAAAGAAAAAAGATTCAGTTTGTTTTTTACTTGCATACTGAAAAGATAGTGAAAGCAATGAATAAAATAAAAACGGGTTTACTTTATTAGCCTGCTAATGATAATTTTTTTTTTTTGTATTGCCACTAATTATACTAATTACCACGAATAAAAAACATAGTTAGTAAAAGTTTTTGCAATTGGTGGCTTTATAATATATATGTGGAATCAGGGAATTATTTTAAGCAGCTAATAAGGCTGTATAAATTTTGCTGCTTCAAAACCTTTCTCCCTACATTTGCAGCAGATTTGGTTCCCGATGTCAAATCGGGATTAAAAGGGAAGTCCGGTGTAAATCCGGCGCTATCCCCGTAGCTGTAAGGCCAGTTAGGTCAAAAGTCAAAGGTCAAAAGTCAATTACATAGCTGTGATGGTTTCACCTTTCACTTTTCACTTTTCACACTGTTGAATCTTCATACCACTGTCGTAGAACCGGCGGGAAGGTGTTCAATAGAAGCCGAGCCAGAAGACCTGCCAGGTTTACATAACATCATTCAAAGCTTTCGGGTGAAAGGCATGGAGTGTAAAAGCTGTAAGGCATTTATATTTCTACCCATCGTTGTTGTTATCAGCAGCATGGCAATTTTCCGGAAGCAGTCACAAAAAAAATTTTTTCAAAAAATGAAAAAAAAAATTTTTATTGCGGCTGCTGTAATTTTCAGTAGTCAAGTGTATGCACAGCAACCTGTGCCTGCAAATTTAGAAGACAGTACCACTATGGACGAAGTAGTGGTAACTGCAACAAAAACCCTGGTGAAACAATCACAAACGGGCAAAGTAGTTACCGTAATAAACCAGGCCACGCTGCAACGCAGTGCCGGCAAAAGCCTCACAGAAATTTTAAATACGCAGGCAGGTGTTTTTGTAAATGGTGCCAATAATAACCTGGGCAATAACCAGGATTATTACCTGCGGGGTGCCGCCACCAGCAACACATTAATACTTTTAGATGGTGTACCTGTGGCAGACCCTTCATATATTTCCAGTTATTTTGATCTCAATAATATTAATCCTGCACAGGTAGAACGTATAGAAATATTGAAAGGAGCACAAAGTACTTTATGGGGAAGCGATGCCGTGGCAGGCGTAATAAATATTATTACAAAAAAAGGAGCGGCTAAAAAAATAAGCCCCGATATTATGTTCTCTTATGGCAGCTACCAAACCTTTAAAGCCAATGCTGGCCTGTATGGCAGCTCAGGTAAATTTAATTATAACCTGCAGTATGGCTACACCAACAGCAAAGGTTTTTCCAGTGCACACGACAGTACAGGCACTAAAGATTTTGATGATGATAAATTTATTCAGAATAATTTGCAGGCAAACCTTGGGTACCGGTTTAATACAAAACTTGCGGTGCGTTACACTGGTAATTATGGCAAATACAATACGGCTTTAGATGCAGGTGCTTTTGCAGATGATAAAGATTATACCAATGAGAACAGCAATTTTATAAACAGTGTGGTGCTTAATTATACTCATAAAAAAACCAGCATCAACTTTTCAAATACCTACATCAGCACAAAACGTTTGTTAATAGATGACAGTGCCAGTATAGGTGGTTTTGCCACTTATGCAAGGGGAAAATATAAAGGATATTCTTTGGTTTCGGAAGGCTATGGCAATTTTGCACTTACCAATAAATTATCTCTGCTTGCAGGTGCTCAGAGAATGAGCAATAAAACAGCACAATCCTATTCAAGCCTTAGCGTGTATGGTCCTTTTGAAACAGCACTTGGCGATTCTGCAAAAACCACCAACTACTCGGCTTACACTTCTCTTTCATTAATTAATTATTACCACTTTAATGCAGAAGCCGGCATACGTTTTAATAACCACAGCATTTATGGCAATAATGTAACCTGGTCTTTTAATCCATCTTATAATATTGATGAAAACACAAGGGTATTTGTAAATCTTTCATCGGCTTACAGGGTGCCATCTTTATACCAGTTGTATAGCGAGTATGGCAACAAAGATCTGCAGCCCGAAAAAAGTAACAACTACGAAATAGGCGTGCAATCTTTGAGCAACAATAAAAAAAATTCTTTAAGACTTGTAGCATTTAAAAGAGATATAAAAAATGTTATTGTGTTTTATACAGATTTTACAACCTACGCCAGTAAATACATTAACAGGGATGAGCAGCACGATTATGGTTTTGAAATAGAAAACAATATCAGCATGGGCAAAATTGGACAGTGGGTAAACAATTTTTCTTATGTGGATGGAGATGGTAAAATTGACAATGTAAAAATTAAAAACTTGTACCGCCGGCCCAACTTTACATTTAACAGTACGCTTACGCTGGAACCGCTAAAAGGATTAACACTTATGCCGGGTTTTAGATTTGTGGGTACACGTTTAAAAGGAGAGTATGACGCCGGCCCTGCTGTGATGCCACAATATTATACCCTTGATTTTTATGCGGCTTACCAGGCAGGAAAACAATTTAAGCTGTTTGCAGATATTAGGAATATAACCGATCAAAAATATTTTGATATACCTGGCTATAACAGCAGGCAGGCTAATTATACTCTTGGAGTTAGTGCAGCATTTTAATTTTTATGATAGTGGGCAGTAGTTTTTGATAACATCATTGTGTGCCAGCCACTATACATGCGTAGGGGTCACTTTCTTGTACCCAATACCATTTTGCAAATTTTATGCAGGCGCATAAGATGATTTATATTTGTCCTCAATTATCTTTTTAATAATGGATGCACGAACAAAAGAAATATTAAACCGCTTTAGCAAATCATGGCAGGAAACCGAAATGTTTTATAGTGATCTAATTGATGATCATCCGGGATTTAACAGGTAAATTCCGGTATATATATTTATTCAGAAACTTAAAGCAGCAGGAGAAGCCGAACATTTTAGATTGGGAACATCCGTGGATAGGTTAATTTTTTCACGGTCTGTAGACTCCGGGCTAAGGGCTGATCAGAAATATATAAGGATTGAAGCAATGGATAATTTTTTTGAAGTAACCTTAAGAGATGGAAATAAAATGTACAGGCAATACACCATCAGGGATATGGAAGATGCCAGGTTAACAAATTTGTTGCTAACATTAAAAAATACTTTGGTTGATTAAGATTTGTTTGAGTTTGATTACATATCTGCTCTCCATAATAAGAATACTGTGATGCCAAAAATACCTGCAATAATGAGCTGGAGCGGTGGTAAGGATAGTGCTTATGCGCTTTATACCATTTTGCAACAGGGTATTTACGAGGTTAAATATCTGCTGAGCAGTTTTGATGCAGACTCAAAAAAAATAGCAGCACATGGTATACCCGAAAACTTAATAGAAGAACAGGCAAAGCAGATGGACATTGCGCTGGTAAAAATATACATAAAAGGAAGCAGCAATATTGAGTATGAAAAGCAAATGGCTACGGCTTTATCTGCAACAAAAGCTACAGGTATATACCATGTAATATTTGGTGATATTTTTTTAGAAGACCTGCGGCAATACCGGGAAGAAAAACTAAGGGCATTGGATATGTTTGCCGTTTTTCCGCTCTGGAAAATGGATACACAGGTACTGGTAAAAGATTTTATTGCCAAAGGGTTTCGTACCATTACCTGCTGTGTTAATGATGCCTGGCTTTCAAAACAATGGGTGGGCAGGGAAATAAATTCTTCTTTTACAGGAGAACTTGCAAACCATATAGATCCCTGTGGAGAAAACGGAGAATATCATAGCTTTTGTTTTGCAGGCCCGGTATTTAAAGAAATAATTTCTATTAAAAAAGGAAACATACATTACAAATCACTTTTGCTAAATGCAGCATTAAAACCTGGTAAAAAAAACATTACTCTAACCAAAGGCTTTTGGTATTGCGATATAGCATTAGCAACAAGCGGGAGCAAGCCTGAAGTAAAAACCTGCCCACGATGTAATACCTTATTTGAATGCAAAGCAGGCGATGTGCTAAACTGCCATTGTTAGGCATAAAATTAACCAGCAGTGTAAGGGAGCTTACACAAAATAACTATGATGATTGCCTTTGTGAAAATTGCCTGGGGGCCTTAAAGGAATAGCTGGCAGTAATTAAAAAATTTATTCCGCATATTTACGCAGAAGTATAATTTTTGTTTTCTAAGTTGCTATCATGGAACTTTACTTTTTATATCCACATGCAAAAAATATTTTTAACCGCAGGCCTTATTTTTATTTGTACCATTTCTTTTGGACAATTTTCTTTTAAAGGAAAAATTACAGACGAACAGCAGCAGCCAGTACCAGGGGTAAATATTATTCTTAATAAAAATTTAAAAGTAGCAGAAACAGATAGCTCGGGTAATTATCAATTTGATTACTCTTCTCAAAACTTTTTACTTTCTTTTACTCATGCAGGTTACACTCCCCTGCAAATAAATGTAAAGGGCAATTTGCCAGGCAGCATCGTACTGCTGCACAATAACGAACTGCTGGAGGAAGCCGTAGTAAAAGCTTTTGAAACAAACGGCTCTGCAAAAAATGTAGCGGCGGCTATTACTGTTTTAAATAAAAATTTACTGGAACGTACCGGCACAGCATCGCTGGTGGCTGCCGTAAATACCGTGCCTGGTGTAAAGATGGATGAACGCAGCCC
Organism: Chitinophagaceae bacterium; assembly: GCA_043772635.1. Lineage (GTDB taxonomy): Bacteria > Bacteroidota > Bacteroidia > Chitinophagales > Chitinophagaceae > Ferruginibacter. The sequence continues at coordinate 304 of JAYVGA010000118.1, read as the reverse complement.
CGGCAGTTACCGCCTTAGCATAAGAGGCAATTTGCTGCGCTCTACCTTTGGTGTGCGCAATGTAAAAGTTTACTGGAATGGTATTCCGTTTACAGATGCCAATGGAAACACTTACCTCAACCAGCTTTCTGTAAACAACATCAGCAGTATGGAAATTATAAAAGGCCCATCGGGCAGTATGTATGGCAGTGGTACCGGCGGAGTAGTTCTATTAAGCTCCGGTGAACGTAATTTTTTACAGCAGCAATGGATAGATGCAGAGGCAACGGCCGGTAGTTATGGTTTGGTTTCTGCCAATGCCTCT
>JAYVGA010000117.1:0-4811 GCA_043772635.1 Chitinophagaceae bacterium | reverse complement strand
TAATAAAGGCCAGGTATATGGTGGTTTGGTATTTGGTTTGGGCTGGGCAATTACGGGTGCATGCCCTGGCCCGCTGTTTGCACAAATAGGCACTGGAGCCACAGTAATATCTGTTACATTATTAAGCGCCATTGCAGGTACATGGGTGTATGGATATTTTAGAGAAAAATTGCCACATTAATTTTAAGGGAACTAATAAACAAATAACCTCTTCTGCTTCGGTGGCAGCCCGCTGTGGCCGGTATCCTTACCCACTACAGCCTTGATAATAGAGCTACAATTTGGAATACCCTCTGATGTTTTGCACATAACTAAATGCTGATTTAACATCTACCTTTGCGAAAATATTTAAAGAATAGAACTCTTGTATTGCGATCTTTAAAATGAATATTTATTATAGCAATGGATAACAATATAAATTTTAATGCCGCTTTTGAACCAGCCCTGGTAAAAGAAATGGAACAGTTTGGAGAAATAAAACATTTTAAGGAAGGCGACCTTATTATGGATTACGGCAAATATATCCGTATGATGCCCATCATTTTAAAAGGTACTGTAAAAGTATTGAGGATGGATGAAAACGGTAACGAAATCCTGTTGTATTATTTATCCAGTAACGAAAGCTGCAGCATGGCATATAGCTGCTGTGTAGAAGCAAAAAAAAGTGAAGTAAAAGCCATTGCAGAAGAAGATGGAGAGTTAATTGCCATACCTCATATTAAACTGGATGAGTGGCTGTGCAAATATCCCAGCTGGAAAAATTACATCATGCGAAGTTTTAATGAACGCTTTTTAGAATTGCTGAAATCAATTGAAAGCATTGCCTTTCATAAGCTGGATGAACGCCTCATTTCTTATCTTAAAGAAAAGCAACGCCTCTCTGGCTCCAGTGTAGTAAAAGCATCACATTATCTTATTGCCGATGAGCTGGCTACATCAAGGGTTGTAGTATCACGCCTGCTGAAACAACTGGAAAATGATGGAAAAATTTTATTGTACCGCAATGAAATAAAGCTGCTGAAAGAATTTAATTGATAGATAGATTCTTTTACCTGCATCATTTCATAAATAAATGAGGCTGTAAATAAAAAAGAAACTTTATTTGCACATGAATAAATGCAAATAAATTTTTACACCCCAATTACTTAAATAAATTTTAAAACTAAACAATCATTTTATCATGGAAAACACTACACTTACCCAGGGAAAAATACATACTGCCAAGGGTGTGCTTACATTTGAATTATATGATGATGCTGCACCATTAGCCGCAGCCAATTTTAAAAAACTCGTGAGCCAGGGTTATTATGATGGGTTAAAATTTCACCGGGTTATTCCGAATTTTATGGTGCAGGGTGGATGCCCGGATGGTACCGGTGCCGGCGGACCAGGCTATACTATCCAATGCGAAACCAAAGGCGATAAACAGTTTCACGACAGGGGAGTTATGAGTATGGCGCACCGTGGGCCCAACACCGGTGGCTCACAATTTTTTATTTGTCATAACCGACAGGGTACACAACATTTAGATGGTGTGCATACCTGCTTTGGAAAAATTATTGACGGCATAGATTTGATTGATGAAATAAGGGGAGGAGATGTGATGGATAAAGTAGAAATTATTTAAATAAAAACGGGGTCGTAATACACTACCCCGTTTTATTTTATTAAATACATTTACAAAACAATTGTAAATCTTTCATTTACCGGCCCCATGGTAAAACGGTACACCCCCGTAGCCAGTCCCACCATGCTAAGCCTGAATTCTGTTACCCTTTCGCTTACAGATCCTTTTCTTATTACACGGCCTTTCTCATCTGTAATGGTGTAGGCATTTGCCGGAAAATTATCCGATTCACTCCTTACCATCAGCGATGCATTTAAAGGAACCTGGTTAGGAGAAATACTCAAAGAAGCGTTATTGGTCATATAAGAGGATTTTAAAGCAGGAATGTAGTAATTGGTTTAATTACATGAACAGGAAAATACCCGTTCATGTAATAATGGTTTTTCATGGAAAATATTTTATTGGTGCAGTGTTATAAGCGTCAGCTTGGTTTCTTTGTCACGGGAAATCTGCACATTATTTATGCTGGTATCTTTATAGGCAGAAACAGTAGCATCAAGCAGTACCGTATAAACGCCGGGTGCCAGGCCGGTAATTTTATACTTGCCTTCTTCGCCGGGAATAGCATAAGAAGTATCTGTTGCATTGTAAATTTTTACCAATGGTTTTGCAGCTTTAGGTAAAACACGTCCTTCCAGTTTGCCGGAACTATGATGCCCGAAAGATTTTAAATCAGGTTTTAAACAGAATTGGCCGTTTTCGATTTTGATAGATTTATTTACATCAAAATCAATATTAATTCTTATTTGCCCTCCGGTTAAAGTATCAATGCTGTTGCGTTTAATTTTTACATATACATAAGGCTTCCTGTCGCAAATTTTTAATGGAGCAGAATTTACACTGTCTGTAAAAACCCTGCTGTTATCGCCCAAAGTAAAACGTATTTTTTTGATGTTACCATTTAAAACGGTGCCCTGTGCCAGCAGGGTATCTACACCATTGCGTAACCTTAGCAAATCATACAAACCAGGTGTTACGGCAAGTGTATCCCATTGCCCATGTTCATCAAAGCCATGGTGATCATCATCGTCATCTTCATCGTGGTGGTTGTTGCCATCATGGTCGTCATCTTCATCATCATCGTCGTCATGCTGGCCACGGGTAGAAGTATCTATTTTTATTTCTACGTACCTTATATCTACCAGTACTTTTGTAAAGTCTATGCTGGGATCATCATTAAGGTAAACTACTACTTTTTGTTTGCCTTCGTCCACAGAGCCTGATACATCCTTCTGACAGGCATAAAAACCCATTATTACCAAAATCATCATTGGTAATAATGCAACAGCATTAAACTTCTTTTTCATGTTTAAATTTAATTTAGAATTAAAAAAAGTTAACCAGAGGGTAACCAATAAAAAAGTAAATTTTTCTGCTATATATTAAATGAGGTAAAATATTGATGAAGAGATAGATTTAAAAAAATGCTGAAATGCAATAAAGTGCGTTCTTTAAATGAAGTACTTTTTTTAAATGAAATGAATGGTTTAAGATACATTGCAAAAGCAGGATTTTAATCAGCCAAGAATTTGCAAGAAATATGCCATGGGCTGATAATGTTAATATCTTATAGCAAACTGAATTTCATTTCAGGCTCCCGTTAGATAGCCGGATGCAGTGGGGTTTTGGTATATACAGGTTGGACTGACTTTAAAATCCAATCGGTATTATACTCTAAATAAAAAGTAAACATCATATAACAAAGCCTTCCGTTAAAAAGAAGGCTTGTTATTTATTTAAGCTTAAATAAAATTAAACTTTTTTAGGAGGCAGTGCAAATGCTTTTGCATCATGCTCAAAATGTCCTTTGTGAGAGCCATCGCAAAAAGGTTTATTGCTGGATAAACCACAGCGGCAAATAGATATAATTTCTCTGCCTGCAAGGTCATATACATTTCCTTCCCTGTCTACAAGTTCAAAATCGCCCTCTACTTTTACGGAGCCATTGCTGTTAATAGTAAGTTTTGTGGTAGCCATATTTTTTTTGTAAATCTAAATAAATAAAAGGGGAAATAAAGATTTGCATGCCTTTTGATAAAATCTTATGATGAGGTACTTGTAAAAAAATGTTTTGAATGATATCACTTAAAGTTTGGAGGCGGCTTACCAGTAAAGACTTTTATTTTACAGATAAGATATTGTATATACTTTCATTCACTTTTGCCTGGCCGTTTATTTTAAGACCCATTAATTGCTTGCCCAAAGGAGAGGAGGGAGATAAAGCAAATACCGTTTTGCCATCAATCACAATTTTACCCAATGCTGTGCTTATAAAAAAATAGCCCTTGTCTGTTTGTATAAGGCTCCCATTTAAAACATAAGGCGCAATAACAGCAGGATTAATTTTATCCAGCAGTGCATCTTGCTTAAGCAATTCGCTTAGCTGGTTTCTTTTATTTTGCTGTTCTATCTGCAGCATGGCCAATGCCGTTTCATGTTTATCACCTGCGGTGCTTTTGGTTTCGTTAGAGGCGCTGTAATGCAAATCCTGCAGCACTTGCTGCAACTGTTTTATTTTTTCTGCAAGCAATTCTTTATAATGCAGGTAAATTTTTTCTTTAAAATTCATATAAGTGGTACGCTAATAAAACTGTACATACTAATTCGTGTAATTAGTGTTTGAAATTAGTGTTATACATTAAGGGTTTAGTTTTTCCAGGTATCTTATAATAGCCAGCCTGATGTCTGATCTTGCATCGGAAATAGCCGTAACAGCAGGATGTACTTTTACAATGCCCGGGTTAGTTTTTGTAAGAAAGTCCATATTGGCTTCGCCACCGGTAAGCAAAAAATCGGTTAAGGCCACTTTAAAAATCTGTTCATTTGCAATGGATTCTTTTTTATAAGTCCATTGCTGGTTAATGGCATCGTAAAAAATAGCAGAAGAATAATGAAGAAATCCACCTATACCTAAATTTTTTCTGCCTGCATTCAATATTTCCTTTAGCAAACTTCCTTTCATATCTACTTCTGCAATGCTGCCTCCAAAAGGAAGGCTGCGTAAAATATCATATTGCGAAATGGGTGGATGCAGCACATCATCCAGGCGGATAGAACCTGCGTTTATAATGGCCACTTTGGCATCGGAGCTGGCCTGTTCCATGGCATTAATAATTACTGCAGAAAAATTAGTAACCGATTTTCTTATCACTGCTTCTCTTGCATCAAGCGGTTCTCCTTTTTG
>JAYVGA010000116.1:0-3218 GCA_043772635.1 Chitinophagaceae bacterium | reverse complement strand
AGCGCTCCATAAACTATACCGGTTCCAGGGTTCTTTCTGGAAAGGAACAGCGGAGCAGTTTAAAATAAGCGAACGTGCAATAACCATTCTTTGTATAGCAATTATCCCGGTGGCATTTAGTATTCACACGGTTACTTCCTGGTTGTTTGCAACCACTTACCGTGCCGGCTGGGATAGCACAAACTTCGGCGCCTACTTTATATCAGGAGCATTCCTTGTAGGAGCGGGCGGCGTGGTAGTGGCCATGTATGTTTTTCGCAGAAACTACAAGCTTGAAAAATATATTACAGAAATGCATTTTGAAAGAATGGGAAAAATTGTGGTTATGCTTGCGCTGCTTTACCTGTATTTTAATATAAACGAGTACATGGTACCCGCATTTAAAATGAAAAAATCGGAAGAAGCGCATTTGGCCGGAATGTTAACCGGAGATTTTGCCATCATGTTTTGGTTTGCAATAATTGTGGGTATGATTGTACCAATCGTAATGCTGTTGTTTAAAAAAGGAAGAAAACCACTACCCATGTTTATAGCTGGTGTTATGATAGTGGTGGGCGCATGGTTTAAACGTTACCTGATAGTAACGCCTACTTTGCTGCACCCGTTTTTACCCATGCAGGATGCACCCGCTGCCTTTCACCAGTATTTTCCCAGTTGGGAAGAATGGGCAATAGCCCTGGGCTCGCTGGCAGGAGCTTTACTGGTTATTACTTTTTTTGCAAGAATTTATCCTATTGTTCCCATACAGGAAACCATAACCGAACAGGAAGAACAGGAAGAATTGAGCCATGAAAAAGAAGCGGATAAAAAATTAGTAATGGTGTAGGCGTATGCCTGCAGGCATATGCAGGCATTTATTAAGCATAAAAAAAATTAAAAAGATCAAATGAAAAAGATGAAGAAAAATACATTCATTTTCCTTTTGCTACCCTTCTTACTGGTACTGCTTACAAACCCGGTAACCGCACAGGAAGACTCTGTAACCTCGGAAGTAATGGTTAAGCTTAAATATTTTAATGATAATAACGCTGTGCAATACCTGCTGCTGGATAATTATCTTAAAACAGGAAAAAAGATTGAACCGCTGAAAAACAAAATATTTAAATTATACCTGGACAGTAATAAAACCGAAAACCTTATTGGTACTGTAACAACAGATATAAAAGGCAAAGCCAAAAATTTTTTGCCACCTGCATTAAAAGCCGCATGGCAGGCAGTTCCCGTACATAAATTTATAGCTGTGTCCGCCGGTAAGGAAGAAGAAATTGCTGCCGAACTTGACATAACAAAAGCAAAAATTCAGATTGATACCGCTTCGGCAGATGCTGTAAAAAGCATAACAGTACAGGTATTTAAATTTGAAAACAACGAATGGTTACCGGCAAACGAAGTAGAAATGAAAGTAGGCATTCAGCGCCACGGAGGCATTCTTTCTGCAGGCGAAGAAGCAACTTATACCACTGACTCAACCGGCAGCGTAAAAGTAGATCTTATTAAAGACAGTCTTCCCGGAGATATTAAAGGAAATATTGTGTTGGTAGCAAAAGTAGAAGACAACGACCTGTTTGGAAACCTTATGGTAGAAAAAAATGTTCCCTGGGGTGTAGGGATGCAATCAAACAAAACCTTTTTTGAACAGCGAACCTTATGGACCACACGTTTTAGAACACCATTCTGGCTTTTATTTATGGCATATTCTATCGTAATTGGTGTATGGGGCACAGTGGTTTACCTGGTAATGCAACTTATTAAAATTAAAAAATTAGGAAAGGCTGCGGAGGTTTCTAAATTAAGTTCCTGAAAAACTGGCCAGGCAATGGGCAATAGGCAATGGGCAATAGGCAATGGGTACCTACATTTTGTAGGGATTGCTGCCAACTTATTCTTAACCCAACACTAAAATCGGTTTTTTATAATTGATGGCCGCAAACAAAAAATGTTCATCTCCTAAGCCGATGAACATTTTTAGTTATGTTAATTTTATGATGGACTAATGCATGTATCTTAGCTTTTTCTAACGCCCTGTTTTATAAAACCACTTTAAAATGACCCATCTTCTTATAGATAAAGCATTTCCCCTTTTTGAGCAGGAGCTTAAAAACGACATAGAGAAAATGGCTGTATTGCGTATGTATAAAAAAGGAGAAATATTGGTGCAAACCGGTAATTCTATTAAAAATGTTTTTATAATTTTAAAAGGGTGTATAAAGGTTTTTAGAGAAAATGAAACAGGTGCACAGTTCTTACTGGCTTTTTTAAAAGATGCCGAAGCCTTTGGGGTTTCTCTTTCTGATGATAGCCCCGCTGCTTTTAAAGAGAGCAAGGTTACGCTTTGTGCTATTGAAAAAACACCGGTACTTTTAATGTCGTATGCCGATAAAGATAAGCTGGCAAAAAAATATGACCGCTGGTATAAATATGTTTTAAACACTTCTGTAGTGTATTATGGATCTTTTATTGCGCTGGTAGATAATATTGCGTTTAAAAAACTAGACTTTCGTATAGAAATATTTTTACAGGCTTACAGGCAGGCAACCAATAATTCTGTACTGCAGATAAGCCACCAGGGAATAGCCAACGAACTCCACTGCTCCCGGGAAGCAGTATCAAGGTTATTGAAGAAAATAGAAGAAAGCGGAAAAATAATATTAAGGCATAACGAGATTGAAATAATAAATTTATAGCTTTTGTGATAAACATCACAAAAACTATAAATTATACCCTTACTTTTACAAAAGTTTTCATAGGGTACGGATTAAAAACGGGGCAAGGTTTTCACCTTTAAGCCCCTTTTTTTATTTTAACTATTAAAGGTTTTAATTGTCCTTTACTTCTGCAGGCGCTTCCTGCATATTGGTTTTTTCTTCTTTTGGTTTTATTCCAAAATTATAACGCAGGGTAATACCCATTCTCCGGGTATCGTTTATACGGCTGCCATTTGCATTAATACCTGCCTGTTGTATATTAAATGTGTACAGGTTGGTTTGCAGTATATCATTTCCCGATAAAATAATGTTGAGCTTCTTTTTAAGAATGGCTTTGTTTAAGGATACGTTTAACTGGCCAAAAGTTTTGAGCTCATAAAAATTTTGTATTCCCCTTACCCGCATAAAACCATTTACCGAAATATTAAAAGTAGATGTAGGTTTATAGTTGTGGTACATAAAAAATGTCCAGCTGCCTCTTTTATAATTTAAGGGCTTGCCCTGGTATAAGCC
>JAYVGA010000115.1:0-12943 GCA_043772635.1 Chitinophagaceae bacterium | reverse complement strand
GGCTGAAGTTTGGGTTGGGATAAGATACCCCCTGAACCAAATTTACTTTTCCTTCATTAAATAAATCTCTAACCCCCGTCATAGCAGGATGAAGGCCTGTAGTTGAAGTACCGTTTAGTGCCAGCACAGATGCAGAAGGTATAAGAATATTTGGCCTGGCATTATTTAATTCGGTATACCGGTCCAAAGGTATTACCATATTTAATCCATCGTTACCGCCATTGAGTTGTATTACCACCAATATTTTATCACAGTTGGCAGTGGGTGTGGTAAGTGCCTGCAAAAAAGGATGCAATGCACCATCGCCTGCAAAAACAGGAATTCCTTTTATCATTAACGGCACCGAAAAAAGAGCGGTGTTCCCTAAAAATTTTCTACGGTTCATCATATCTGTAATTTTATAAGGCTACATTAATTGATACTCTGCCAGCTGCAGAAAAGTGGTTAACAAAGAAGCAATACGGTTTTTTACAATATTTGTAAAAGAGGTATTGGTAGGTGCGGAGGTATAATCATTCCAGGCCGAAGTCCAGTAATTGTTAGTTACCTGGCCGGCCAGCAGTGTTTGTATTTTTGTACTTGATTTATACGTATCCGGCAAATCCACTGCAAATAAATAAGGCGTAATAGCATTTATTAAAAGATCCGGATCCTGTATGGTAGCATTAGGAAATTGTTTTACAAAAGCAATAGTATCAATTTTTATTAAGGTTCCTCCGGTCGTAAATCCGTTTACAAAACTGGTGAGCAAGCTGGAGCGGCGTTGTATGGTATTGGAATTTATCCAGTTTTGATAATAGGTAGGATCCTGGTAGTAGGCTTTCCAGCCAGATACATTGGGTACAAAACCAATACCCTGCTCCAGGTTACTATTGGAGTAGTTATGAAAATAATTCCACACTGTATATTGATTTAATAATTGAGAGGCGCCGGCAGGAGCCGTGGTATTAATATTTAATGTGCGAAGGGAACCTGCTATAAAATCTACCGGGCTCTTTATCATTACACCCCTGTTGGCTATATCAAAAAAATGTTCGCTTTTAAATAAGGTGCTTACTACGGGAGCTATCTGCCAGTTACTGCTTACCAGTAAAGCGGCAAGCGGCACAATTACATTGGCTTCTATATTTGCATCTATATCATAATAAATAAAATACCTGTAAAGCCTGCGGCAAATGTATTTTGCAATGGTATCCTGTTGCTGGGTAAAAAGTAAATCAAAGAAAATATCAAATTCGTTTGCACCATTTGCCAATGGCTGATTTGCAATGGTAACTCCTCCAAAATTGCCGGAGAAAACTTTATTGCTTTGGTTGTGAAAGCTGGCATAAAAGCCCGGGGCAAAAGGATAGGGGGTTTTAAAGCTGGGTACCCGCCAACCGGATAAAACTTTTGATGCAGCAATTACATCAGCTTCGGTATAATTTTGTGTGGGCACTTTGCCCATGGTAAATAATTCCATGAGCTCCCGGGCAAAATTTTCGTTTGGCACTGCTGCTGTACTGTATTGATTGCCCAGGTAAACCAGCATTGCGGGCGTTTTTGCAATGGCTTTTATTAATGTTTTAAAATTTCCAAGGGCATTAGTTCGTAATAAGCTCATATAATCATGGCTCATGGTGGCAGCATTGTCTTGCTGGTTACGTATATCATCAAAATTTACCGGTATTAAATGATACCAAAACTGTTGCATTTTTTCACGTATACTGGTATTATCATTTATACACAAAGCCCAACTCCAGCATGCCAAACTGTTTACCCTGAAATAATCAGTGGTGTCATCATTTGTAGCCACAAAACTTAGGTTATTGCTTGTCCAGCTATCTCCTAATGCTATGCCTCCGCTATCTGCTGAACTGGCCTGATAAAAATTAAGGGGTGTGGGAGAGGGATTGGTTGGAGCACTGATGTTTAACAGGGCGTCCACCGCATTTGACATTCCCATGGAAAGCAAAGATTCTGCTTCTGTTTTTTTTACGCCAAAACCCGCTCTGCGCAAGAGGTGTATTGCTTCCCACAGCGTCCATACCCCTGCATAAGGCGCAATCCCGCTGGTGATATTTCCTACCCGGTTACCCGCAGAGCCGTTGGTAACAGGCATTTCTATACGTGTACTATACTGCCTTGGTCCTAAAGTTTTTCGTGCATATTTATCAAACAGTGCATCAGGATCACCGGGGGCATCGGCTAACATTTCATCACCCGTATTTTTTTGCAGGCCAACAATATTTCTAAGAAAATCTTTTCTTTTTAATTTTTCATGTCCCATAAGTAACAATAGTTTTATGTTATAATTTTTACCGGCATTAGTATGTCTAATGTGGTATAAAAGTTTAACGGTCTTTGATAATTAAACAAAATACTATTCGTTTAAAAAAAGCAGTTAACAGCAAAATGGAAAAATCTTCTTGCGGGAATATGGAAGTATTAGGAGAGTTTGAAGATAAGCAAATAATATAAATATACGGGAAGGTTTTATTGCAAAAATTAAGTCATTGTTATACTACACGAGGCTCTTTTTGATCTGACTAATTAAACAGGGCCATCTGCAATGGCTTCTTCCTGTTTTTTATTATTACATTACTCAATACTGCTTTTGTATTATGCTGTATGGTATAAATGTCTGTTGCTTTATGCCTTGGCGCTACAATTATTTTTGTACTTAACGAATGGTTTTCAAAAAGATCCTGCACAAGCTGCGGATCATTATTGTCTTTAGAAAGATGAGATAAAAACAGATGGCTCATAAAAGACGGACGGTGTGTGGTAAAGATTTCCAGGGCCTGTTTGTTGGATAAGTGACCCAGGCCGCCACGAATGCGGTTCTTTAAAAAATAAGGATAGCGGCCGTTCTCCAGCAGGTCTTCGTCATAGTTGGCTTCCAGAAAAGCGGCATGGCACTGGCCAAAATATTGGGTAACATTTATGCAGGCTGCACCAATATCTGTAAATACCCCCACGGTAACACCATCTCCTGTTATTACAAAACTATGCGGATCGTGGGCATCATGCTTTTTTGGAAAAGCTGTAACGGTAAGGTTTCCCACCGGTACGGCCTCATGGGCTTTTATCCATTGCAAAGCAGTTGTTTGTAATTGCAAACCGCTTTTTAAATAAGTGGGTTGGGTAATAAAAACCGGCAGTGCATATTTTGATGCAATAGTGGCCAGCCCTTTAATATGGTCTGTATGTTCATGAGAAATAAAAATAGCTTTCACTTTTTTTATATCCAGGCCAAGCGCCTGCATGCGCTTTTCTGTTTCTTTGCAGGATATGCCCATATCAACCAATACCGCTTCTGTACCGTTACCGATATAATAACAGTTGCCGTTGCTGCCGCTGTTTAAAGATGTAATTTGTAAAGCCATTGCATTGCAAATAAAATCTTTTTATAGCGGTAAAAAAAGATAACATTATTTTGAAACTGCCTCTTAGTTTTTTTTGCCAATAATTACACGGATTTTCACGAATGAGAAAACATCATTGGTGAAAATTTGTACAATTAGTGATAGTTTACGATTTATTATTTGTTGCCACAGATTCGCAGATTAAATCTGCGAACATGCGGCATTTATTTTTATAAAATTTCAGCAGCAAAGGTTTTTAATTCAAAAAAAATACTCTTAATTATTCCTCTGCGCAACCTTTCCTTCTGAGTGCAAACTGCTTTATAAAAAAATTAATTTTTCTGTAACCTGTTCTTTGCTGGCCGGGTTTACAATGCGCAGCATATACATACCTGGCTGCGCAGATGATGGTCTCGGTATATCCAGCACGTTGTTGCCTGAGGTTTTAAAGTTTTTTTGTAATATTAACTGATTGCTCATGTTGTATATACTAACCTCGTAATGCTGTGAGCCAGTATTTGTAAACTGTATACTCAGCATATTGTTTACCGGGTTAGGATATAGGGTATAAGCAAATCCTGCTTTTTTTCTTTGCAGCAAAACAATGTTGCTGTAAACGTATGTGCCATCTTTATTCAGCATTTTTAACCGGTAATAGTTATTGCCTGTTTGAGGCAGCAAATCATTTATTTGGTAATGCTGCAGGCTGGTGCCACCCCTGGCTGGTACTGTGGCAATTGGAACAAAAGCGTTGCTGGCTGCGGTTTGCCGTTCTACAATATATTTTTCTACCTGTTCCTCCTGCGTTGTTTTCCAGTAAAGCACATGCTTATTGTTTTCCTGTTTTCCTTTAAACTCCTGCAGGTGTACCGGTAATACAATATAACAATCTCCATTGAGGTGATAAATATACCTGCGTTTAATGCAACCCTGGTTTACATTAAGGTAGCAAATATAATAGCCGGTATCTGTGGGCAGTACCGAGGGTATGGTTAAGCTAAATGCAGATCCCATAAATGTACTGTCGGTGGCAGCAGCATTTGGTTTTTTGTACCAGGCATAAGTGGCAGTGTACATCATATCTACACTTAAGGTTGTAGGCTGAAAAAGGCAGTTGTAGGTAACCGCTATGCCATTGTTTGCCAGGGGTAAAATACTGGCATCGCCAAGGGTGGCATTGCCACAGGCATCCTGCGCCCTTAAACGGATCAGCGAATAAGTAGAGCCATTATTAATATTAAAAATAGAATTGGTTTGCGGTGCCGCCATAATAGAAGGCATAGATGGAATGCTTCCAATAATTTCATACATAAAAGGTGCAACGCCGTTAGAGGCAATGGCACTTACACTAAACCCATCTACATCGCATTGATACGCAGAAGAACGGGTTAAATTGGGAAACACATATGGGCGTATTATAATGGTATCGTATATATATGTTTTGCAAACATCTTCCCTGCTTCTTAATATATATGTGCCTGGCCCAAGATCTGTAAAAGTATATTCACTGCCCACTACACTGTTGGGCACCAGCGGAACTGCAAAACTTACTCCATCTTTTTCTATAATACGAACGGTAATGTCGCCCATATTAGTAGTAATACTGCTTACAATATTTCCTGATCCGTTTGCCCAGGAAGAGCCCGGGCATTTTGGTATTACCCGGCTATTGTAATTAAAGTAACTGGCAAGGGCGCTTGTAGTTACAGAGTCCAGCGCATAGCAGGCATCTGATACAATGATTTTGTAATATTGGCCGGCAGGCACTCCCGGCAAACTATCAAAGCTGAGGTTATTATTATTAAACGTGCCTGATAAAAAAAGGCTTCCATTGGGATGATAAATACTTAACTGAACAGGCAGCACCACGCCACCGCTTAATGTAATATTTACTCTTGCATAATTGTAAGAACAGGATTTATTGGTGCTGGCAGATATTTGTATAGGTTGTCTTAGCCTTGTAAAGCATCGTATAATAGTAGTATCATAACAGGTGTTAGTAATTTTTATACAATATCTTCCGTAAGGCAGGTTTGCAAAAACCCCGGTAGTATTACATCCTTTAAGATTATTGGCACTGTCATAAATACAATATTGTTCATTGGTAAGATTGGTTTGCCCTATTATGTATGCAGTAAACACCGAGCAATCGGGGTTGGATACCTGCACATTTACATCTACAGAGGGTATATTCTGCTGCACCGTAAAACATTTTATCAGCAAAGTATCCGGGCACTTGTTTTGGGCTTTTATACAGTAAGACCCATATGGTAAATTATTAAACACACCTGTGGCATTACATTCCAGCAGGCTATCTGCAGTGTTATATATACACCAGGAAAGAATAGTAAGATTGGTTCCCGATGCCGTTACCGTAAAAGTAGAACAGCTTTTGTTGATATTGGTTTCTATAGTATTTATTGCAATGGGCATACCCACGGTAAAACAGCGGATAATGGTGGTATCGTAGCAGGAGTCGTAAACATTTACACAATATGTACCTAGGGGTATGCTATCAAAAATACCGGTATTGTTACACAAAATTACAACGCCATTGGTATCGTACAGGCAGTATTGCGGGCTGCTGAGCGTATCGCCGCCCACATCAATCCCGAAATTGATACAGTTATTATAAGCAGGTATTATTGGAGCAATATATGGCGTGGGCCTTACTGCTGTAAAACAACGGGTGATGAGGGTATCCCTGCATCCATCCCTGGTGGTTATACAATAATTGCTGTAAGACAGGTTATAAAACACTCCAGTGTTATTACAGTACAATAAACTATTGCTGCTATCATACAAACAAAATTCAGGACTGGTTAAACCAGATTGATTGGTAATGGTAGCCGTAAAATCTGTACAGGTTTTATTAGTGATGAGTACAGTATTACCTATGGAAAGTGGTGGCGGAGTTGCAGTAAAACAGCGGGTAATGGTAATATCGTTACACACATCATAAGCCCTTATGCAGTAATTGCCGTAAGGTAAATTATCAAAGCTTCCGGTGCTGTTGCAACCCATAAATGTATTCACACTATCATACAAACAAAACTGGGGAACAAAGAAATTTCTTATGCCGGTAAGCGCTGCAGAAAATGTACTGCAGGTTTTGTTGGTTACGAGCACGGGCACAGCTACTTCAGGATCGAGACTTACATTTACCGGCGCTTTTTTAATGGTACCGCAGGAGTCTTTTGCCAGCACTTCAAAAATATTATTATTACCAAAAAGTGAAAATGTAAAATAAGGATTGGAAGACCAGATGGTATCGCCTGCAGATTTTACAATGCCATACATAAAACCTGGTATACCGCTAACTGTACTGATATTTCCTCTGCTGTCTGTTACTTTTATATAACCCGAAGCTTCCGAGCAGGAGATTTTGCTAAATGGATATTCTATCAGTGCCCAGGTATAATTATTTACAGTGATCTGCCTTGTTTGAATGCCGCCACAGGAATCTGTAAGCCTGATGGAATAATCGCCGGCAGAAAGATTTTCAAAAACACCATTGCTGCTTGTGGTACCAACTCCCAGGGGCGAAGGCGCTACAATGGTATATACAAAAGGGGCAAGCCCAAATTGAAAACCGGATACAGTAATGCTGCCATTACTGGCATTATCACAACTCACATCAACCTTACTTAAAGTAAAACGGGGATCCTGGTAGTTTCCGGTTACTATCACATCGGTTACAGTAAAAGTACAATTGGTGGTTATATCATTTACCAAAACAGAATAAGTGCCTGCAGATAAACCGGTGATTGAATCTGTACTTGTAAAATTGGTATTTACAGGGCCAAACGTCCTGTATTTGTAATTGCCCGATCCACCGCTGGCATTAATTTTAATAGAGCCCGTAGCTGCACAGCGGCTTTCGTATCCAATACAGTTGGCGGTAAGCGTGCTACACTGGCTTAACACTTTTTGCGGCAGCACAAAAAGCAGGCAACTCAAAATATGAAATAAGAGGTAAAATTTTTTCATAGACGCAGTTTTGGTTGAACATAGTTATTGGTAGCAAAAATGTAAAACAATTGTTTTTCCTTTTTCTAATTTTTAAAAGGACTGATGCTGCGGTAGGTTACAATGTGGTTATTTTATAAACGACAGTATTGTTTATATATTTCAGAAGATATCCATCTTTTATCCACAGTATTTTTTCTATAAAAAATTGTAGCAGTATTACTAATAAAAGGGGAATATAACAGCGGTAAACGCAGTAATGATGGGGTTTTCCGCATTTTCCCCAATAGAATAATTGGCGTTTAGCGCAGTGGCTAATTTAAAGCAAGCGAAAATATTTACTTAGGCTTTATGACATTGAAAGAATAACGGATCAAAAAAATTTTTTAAAACATTCGCTCATAAAAAAATTTAAAACCAGCCTCTTTTTTTAAAAACAATAATCATCCACACCGGAATAATAAGCATAAGCCCTACCGAAATATAAAAACCCCACTCGTTGTGCAGGAGCGGCAGGCGGTCAAAATTCATCCCGAAAATGCCACCAATAACTGTAGCCGGTGCAAGCAGGCAGGTAACAATGGCCATTACTTTCATTACCTCGTTAAGTTTTAAATTTACGTTGCTCAGGTATAAATCCTGCAGGCTCATCATCATATCCCGATAGTTATCTGCAAGGTCGTGCGCCTGCACGATGTGATCATAAATGTCTTTAAAATATTTTTCTGTGCGTTCTTCAATTAATTCGCTTTCGCTTCTTAAAATACCGTTTACCAGTTCTCTTACCGGGCTTACATTTCTTTTTAAAACAATCAGCTCCTTACGCAACATATTTATTTTTGCCAGGCTCCTGTTGTTGGGATGCCTGATGATATCTTCTTCCAGTACTTCTATACGCTCTCCCAATTTTTCCATTACTACATAATAATTATCTACAATCATATCTATAAGGCTGTAGTATAAAAAGTCGGAGCCGGATATGCGCACTTTACTTCCGTTAATGTTAAGCTTATCCCTCACCGGGTTAAAAAGATCACGGCTCGCATCTTCCTGGAAACTGATTACAAAATTTCTTCCCAGTATAATGCTCACCTGCTCTGTTTCTACCGACGAAGTTTTTTCATTAAAATACAGCATATTTAACAGGCAAAAAAGCAACCCGTTTATTTCGTCCATCTTGGGCCGCTGGCCAATACTTAAAATATCTTCTACAATAAGCGGGTGAATGCCATAGTGCGTGCAGATTTTTTCTACATCTTCTTTGCGCAGACCATCTACATTTATCCAGGTGTTGGAACCGGAATGTAAAAAAGAAAAACATTCGTTAACCGCTTTTAAAGTAAGATTTTCAATTTTATCCTGGTTGTATTCAAAAACAGTAATATGGCTGGTTACAGATAATTCCCTTACCGGCATTATGGTGGGGTTTACCTGTAATACTTTTTTTGTACGCAGCAGATCCAGCGGATTTAAAATATAGTCGATATAATTTTTAGCAGGCATAGTATAATTGTTGTAAAAGTAAATTTAACCAATAAACAATTGGTGGGTTGTAAAAAGCAGTAAAAGTTTGGGGGGCATTATAAGTACTTTAGAAAATGGTTACGGCTCCAAAGAAATAAAGGCACAAAGAAATCTCGTTTTTAAAGTTTTTGCCCAGGCAAATTAACATAACCCAAAAAGAAAAAATACTCAAGGTATAAACGTCTTAGCTTCTTACCGGCATTTCTTTTATCCGATTAATTACTATGAAGGTTAGTTGTTTATCAAACTTTGTCAAAGTAAAAAACTTTGCTAAAGTTTATAAGCAAAGTGTTTAATTTAAAACGCCGCACTCTTAGGAAAACGTGGAAAAGGAATTACATCCCTGATATTTGTCATGCCGGTTACAAACAGTACCAGTCTTTCAAAGCCCAGGCCAAACCCGGCATGAGGGCAGCTACCAAAGCGGCGGGTATCCAGGTACCAGTCCAGTTCTTCTGCAGGTATATTTAGTTCTTCCATACGCTGCAATAATTTATCCATGCGTTCTTCTCTTTGAGATCCGCCCACAATTTCGCCAATGCCCGGTGCAAGAATATCCATAGCTGCCACTGTTTTTCCATCATCGTTCTGGCGCATGTAAAAAGATTTTATGTCTTTCGGGTAATCGGTAAGTATCACAGGTTTTTTAAAATGTTTTTCTACCAGGTAGCGTTCATGTTCGCTCTGCAAATCGGTACCCCAATCCTGTATGAGGTATTGAAATTTCTTTTTCTTATTGTGATTGCTCTCTCTTAAAATTTCAATGGCCTCTGTATAAGTAATGCGTTCAAAATTATTGTTCACTACAAACTCCAGTTTTTCTATCAGCCCCATTTCGCTGCGCTCTATCTGCGGTTTTAGTTTTTCTTCTTCTGCAAGGCGCTGCGATAAAAATTCCAGGTCTTCTTTGTTATACTCCATGGCATAAGCAATAATATATTTTATAAAATCTTCTGCCAGGTTCATATTATCTTCCAGGTCGGCAAAAGCTACTTCGGGCTCTATCATCCAAAACTCTGCAAGGTGGCGGGTGGTGTTGCTGTTTTCTGCTCTAAACGTGGGGCCAAATGTATAAATATCGCTAAAGGCCATAGCGGCAAGTTCCCCTTCCAATTGCCCGCTAACGGTAAGATTGGTACTGCGGCCAAAAAAATCTTCTTTAAAATTAATACTGCCATCTTCGTTTTTTGGAGCAGAGCCATCCAGGGGCAAAGTTGTTACCTGGAACATTTCTCCTGCCCCCTCTGCATCGCTTCCGGTAATAATGGGCGTGTGCATGTATACAAAACCACGATCGTTATAAAATTTGTGGATGGCATAAGCAAGTGTATGACGTACCCTGAAAATAGCACCAAAGGTGTTGGTTCTAAAGCGCAGGTGTGCTACTTCTCTTAAAAACTCCAGGCTGTGTTTTTTGGGTTGAAGCGGAAATTTTTCTGCATCACTATCTCCCAGTATTTCTATTGTGGCGGCCTGCAGTTCTACTTTTTGTCCTTTACCCAAAGAAGCAATTACTTTTCCGGTAGCTTTAATACATGCACCGGTGGTTATGCGTTTAAGCATGTCTTCATCCAGCAGGCCAAGTGCAGCCATTACCTGCAGGTTATTATTGGTACTGCCATCGTTAAGGGCTATAAACTGGTTATTGCGAAAAGTGCGTACCCAACCCATTACGGTTGCTTCGTAACCTGTTGCATCGCTTTGCAGCAATGCTTTTATTTTAATGCGCTTATTAAACATATAAAAAAATTATGGCCGCAAAGATAGAAATACAAAGGGAGAGTTGATGTGCTGTATGCTGCTAAATGTGTGTATTTTTTGTGCGCAGGAAAAATTTGCACAAAGGAAATATTAATCTCCGGCACGCTGTTTAATTTATTGTTTCTATAATTGCTGCCGGGTTAAATAATTGATGTTCGTTTTGCTGCACATAACCCAGCTGGTTAGTAAGCATAGTAGTGTTGCCAATTTTAAAAGCTGCTGTATTGCAATGGTGGTGGCCGTAAATCCAGTATGCGGCATTACTGCTTTCAATAAAATTAAACAGCTCTGTAACAAAAGCACTGTTTATTTCACTGTTCTTGTATTCTGCAGGATAATGCATCAGCGTAGGTACATGGTGTGTTACTACGATGCGTTTTTTATCTGTTGGCTTTTGCAATGCAGTTTGTAAAAAACCGAGACTGGTTTGGTGCAGTGCATTAAAATCGGTGGCTGTAAAACTTTCCCTGTTATTTTTAATCTGGCAAAAATCGTTTACTCCCCGTTGCACCAGCTTTTCAGATAGCTGCGGAATATGGCTCCACAAAGTGCTAAACACTAACTCCACATTTTCATAAGCAATGGTTTGGTTGTTCAGCAAAATTACATTCTCTCTTATTTTTTCGTAAAGGGGGTTTTTTACATCAGCCAGATCGTACTGATAATATTCGTGGTTGCCGGGTATCCAGTAAGTGGTTTTAAAATTATCAGAACAGTATTTAAAAAAATCTCCGTGTTCTTTAATCGAATTAAACAATACAATGTCGCCCGCAAGTAATAGTATTTCCCCTTCCGGTTTTATTGGAAACTGTGCCAGGTATTTTTTATTTTCCTGAAATTCTAAATGCAGATCCGAGCAGTACTGAATTTTTCCGGCAAGGAACGATTGAGTTTCGCTTAACATTATTTTTTTTTCAATTTTTTACTTCATTCTATATCTTCAATGTGTACGCATAAAAGGAAAGGTGTAAGTTTATTCCTTCTGTAAAACTTCAATACCTGATACAATTATTACAATATTTCCCACACATGCTTGTGTATGTTTTGTGCTATCTTATCTGTAGGCACATCATTTTCATCGCCGCCAAAGGGGTCTTCTATTTCTTCTGCAATAAGCTCCAGGCTGGCCAGTACATAAAACACAAAAGCCACCACAGGTATTACATAATATCCCATACTGAAAACATATCCAAAGGGCAGCGTCATAATATAAAAGAAAATAAATTTTTTAATAAACACGCTGTACGAAAAAGGGATAGGTGTATTTTTTATTCTTTCACAGCCACCGCATATGTCGGTAAAAGACTGCAGCTCGCTGTTTAAATAAACCAGGTGTTCGGCGGTAATAATGTTTTGCTGCTGCAACTGATGAATATGTTTGTACATGAGCAGTGCAAGCTGGTTAGGCACATGTTTGCTATCGTTTATATCTTTAAGTAAATGGCCATGCTCTTCATCATCAAACAAAGCAAGCCTTGTTTTTTCATGTGCAGGTGTATATGCAAAGCCTGTGCATAGGCGGGTATTATTTTTTTAAAAAAGCTGCGTTGTGCGGTTTCGTTTTGGGGTAATATGGCAGAAAGTTTAAGTGCCAGGTTGCGGCTGCTGTTGGTAAGTGCCCCCCACAGTTTGCGGCCTTCCCACCAGCGGTCGTATGCGGTGTTGGTTCTAAAAACCAGCAGCATAGAAATAGCGAACCCGAGCAGGCTGTGCATGAGCGGAATATTTTTTACTTTGCTCACTTCACTCAATTCCCACACTTCTATCTCCAGCCAGGCAATAATGCCGCTATATACACAAATACCCAGCAGCAGCGGGCCCAGTTTTCTAAAGGTATCTGCTTTATGAAAACGAAAAATAAAAGTGAACCATTCTTTGGGATTGTAAGAAATCATTGCGGGATTTATTTTATGGTTTTGTATTTATTAAAATTATCCCTGCTCCATGTACCCGGCTGCATATGGCTACCCTCCTGCAGGCTGATGTTTACATACTTTATGCCCGGCAGTTCTGTAAGGTTTAAAACTACATCGGCCAGGTAAATTTCTGCTCCGGTAGTACCCATTCCTTCGGTTAGGTATTTGCTGTCTTTTACTTCGGTATATATGGTATCGCCGCTTATTTTTATTTTTTGCAGCAGGATATTTTCGTTTAGCTCATTTAATCCTTTTATTAATCTGTCGGCATTTAAAACATCATTACCCATTTCCGGGTTTTTAGTTTTGGTATAATCGTAAGCACTCTTCCACACATATAATTTTGTATCGGGATTATATAGAGGTAATTGCTGCTGACCACCAAGGCTGTCTGTTTGAGGCTTTGGCACATTTGGCACAGCTTTA
>JAYVGA010000114.1:0-9905 GCA_043772635.1 Chitinophagaceae bacterium | reverse complement strand
GGCTGAATCCTTTGCTGCTGCTGTTATTTTGTACCAGCATAGCCCCGCATCCATCAGAAAATAAAAGAGAAGATAAAATGTTATTTACCGTATTTTCTTTTTGAAAATGCAGGGTACACAATTCGGTACAAACCACAATTACATTGGCATTGGCATCAGTATTGCAAAAAGCATTGGCCAGTTTTAAGCCATGTATTGCGGCATAACAACCCATAAAATTTACAGATGTGCGCTGCAGGTTTGGGGAAAGATTCATGGCTTCCATAATCTGCAGGTCAAGACCGGGTGCGCTCATACCTGTGCAGCTTACGGTAATAAGGTGCGTAATTTCTGATGCGGTTATCTTGTTTTTTATACATGCTGTAACCGCTTCTACAGAAAGATCTACCGAGCTATCATTGTAACATTGCATTCTTTTTTCTAAAGAAGGAAAGGGTTCAAGATCGGCACGTTCAGAAAAAAAGGTACGTTCTTCTGCCGGCACGTTAAAATCCTTTAGTACAGAGTATCTCTTATCAATGCCGCTATGCCGGTATAAAAATTTAAGTTTACGGCTTTCCCCTGCATCACGGCTGTACACCGCATCTGCAAATGCATAAAGGTCGTTTTGCGGGTGCCCGTAAGCGGGAGTGCTGGTGGCAATAGAAGTTATTTTACTCAAAGTTTGTCTATCATTAAAATAATTATAAAAGCTGCATTGGTACAAATAGATCCAATGAGGTTCATAGTCATGGTGTTTTTAAAATTGGCGGCCTGTTCATCTGCAAAAACTTTGCTCATCCACCAAACGAAATATACGAGAGCGGGGAGCATAAAGATCTGCATAATCAAAAAACGGTCCAGCTCCAGGTTATTTGCAAAATACCATGCCAGGGCCATCATTGCCAAAATAAAAATGATGGCACAAAAAATAAAAGTACCCCGGTAGCCCAGGCGTGCACTAATGCTTACCACAGCATCTGCTGCATCCTGTTTGTGCTGGTAAATTTGTGTAAGCGGATAAAATGCCCCGATAAGTAGTGATGATCCAATCATTGCACTCCACGACTGAGACAGTATCTTATCCTGGCTGCAGCCGTGTTTTACAATAAAATAAATAAGTGCACCCTGAAAAATAATTACAGTAAGGTAACCAATAAAGGGATATTGTTTAAGCCTGATGCCCCGGTAGCTGTATGCCCTGGATGCAGCAATAAATAATAATATTCCTGTAAAAAAATAAAGGCTTATAACAAGACTGAGCAGCAGGGCCAGTACATCCATCAGGATAGTTATGTAGAACAATTGCCCCGTTGGCTGCTCAGGATTTTCTATTCCGCCAATGCTGCCGGTATCTCTATCCATATAACTGTTGTAGCCATTACTGGAGGGATATACTAAAAAATGCAGTATAAAAAAAATGAGCAATGCATGGCCGGTATTAATGCTGGTTACCTGGCTTAGTGCAAACCAGTAAAGCGGCATCAGGAAAAAAGAAAAATGAAAACGGAGCAGCTGAATGGTAGATTTTTTAAGCATAATTATTATGGTGTAATTTAAGAATGTTTGTTAAAACATTGAACAGTTGTTTAAGATTGATGCATTGGTCTTAATTTGCAGAAAAATATTTTTTATGATGAAAACCATTGGCATACTTTCATTTTTTCTTTTGTTTAATTTATGTGTATCCGCCCAGCAAAAATTAGTACCTGTAGATGCGGAGAGCAAAGTACATTTTGTAATCCGCAATTTTGGTATTGGTACCGGCGGCGATTTAAAAGGACTGAAAGGGCAAATTATTTTTGATAAAAATAATATTGCGGCTTCTTCGTTTGACATTACGGTGGATGTTTCTACCATAGATACTGAAAGTGATATGCGTGACAATCACCTGCTTAAAGCTGATTATTTTGATGTGGCTAAATATCCCACAATTCGCATAACAGGCAGGAATATATCGGCCAGTGGCAATGGCTATATTTTAAAAGCTAACCTTACCATTAAAGATGTAACCAAAGCGATAGAAATACCTTTTACAGCAACCCCGCAAAAGGCCGGATATTTATTTGAAGGAGATTTTGAAATAAACCGGCTGCATTACCATGTAGGAGAAGAAAGCGCTACCATGGCAGATAAATTAAAAATTACATTAAAGGTGCTGGCAAAGTAAGTTTGCTGTTTTAAATTTATAACTCCATCTTTTTACATTAGGGTTGTGAATTCCTCCTTGGAAAGTGTCCGGGAGTGCCAAGGTTTGTGTCTCACGAACCTTGCCTCCGCACAATGTAATCTGCAGCAAAATAAAAAATCCTGAACCACAATCTCCGAATAAAATACCGGTATGTAAAAAGTGATGATTAGGTTTATATCAAACAAAAAATAAGTGAAAGGATAAAGATATATTTACCATCAAACGAAAGAACTATATAAAAATAGTCGAAAGAGTTATCCCTTAAAAGATTTAAAAGAAGAATTTCGAAGGAAAAAGGTAACTTAAATATTCTTTACAATTTTTATAATAGGCGGAAGGAGGAAACTAAAAGTGTAACATTTTTTAAAGGTCCGGAAATTGGTTCGTGGGGCGAAGAGAGCCACAGTGGATCACCGTCGTTTGTACCCCACGAACGGCGTATATGGCAAATGAAAATTCTATTTTTAAACAGCTTCTTAACCCTGCCTGTTCTTATCAATAAAATCAAGTACATCCTGCATATTTATTAATACCCTGCGGGTAGGTGTACTATATGGCAGCAATTTTTTTTTGCGCAAGCGGGCAAGCGTACTGGCACTTATTTTAAACATTTCAATTACTTCTTTAATGGTAAGCCATCTTTCGTTAGGTGGCAATTGGTGCGAATAACCGTTGGGTCTGTTGTTCATGTGCAGTAGTTTAGAAAACGGGTTTTATTTTATGTCATCAAATATATATATATCATAAAACGGGTATGCAACAGGAAATACCCCTTTTTTTATTACAGGATTTTTCCCTGACATACAAAATACAATTTCATTTTATGCAAATGCTGCCAGGCCCTGTAAATAAGTCATTGTATGCCTTAGAGGCTGTGTAAAAATAATTTTCAGTTTTATAGATATAATGCCAAAAGCAAAAATTTTTGATTTGCATTTGAACAGATTTTTAAGATACGCCCTATTGATTGCCCGTCTAACGGGGACAGTCATAGCGGAGAACATATGGTCTGACCGCCCCGGTCTGACCAACACTAAAAACCATGAGTATAAAATGCAGTATATGCGCATATAAAAAACAGCCGTAGAGAACGGCTGTTAGCAAAAAATGAAGCACTACAGCACATTTATTGCACATACATACTGGCAATGGGGCTATATGCCACCTGCTCTCCATTGCCCACTACGGCCACCCGCACTGCATACTTTTTACCCGCCTGCAGTCCTGTAAAAATAATTTTGCTGCGGCTGCTTGGGGTGCTCTCCCACAGGCTTTCGGGGGTTACCGGTTCTGCCGTGTACTGGTGCAGGTAACCTTGGCGCCCTTTACCGCTTTTACTGCAGCCATCATTTGGCCGGTGCTTATACCGTTGCCCAGCGTAACACTGCCCGGGTTGGTAATTACAGATGCTTCCCGCTCTTTGGCCAGGTTGTATCCGCTGCTGGTAAGTATGGCCACATCTCCATTGGCAATGTACATTACATACATGCCAAGCTGGCTAAGCAGGAGTTCCAGCGTAAGGCGGCATTTGTTTTTTTCTGCCACATTAATACGCCCCAGGTTGGCAGCATTTACCAGTGCAACACTGTAGGCATTAATGGCCACGGTAAGTTCGGCAAGGGTAGGAATAGGAGCAGCAAAAGCAGGATTGCCCGTCATATCCTGCAAAATCTGCTGTGCCTTTGTCTCCAGGTCAGAATCGGTAAATTTTGCGAAATTTATCCGCAGTTTTTGAATCGTCATAATTATTGAATTTTAAAAAGCTGCAATAGCGCAGTTAAGAAATAAACAGCTGTTTTTTATTTTTATTATGCCTTTTTGCAGTATGACATCTGCAGGCATCAAGAAATAGCTCATGGTTGTAAAAAACATTTTATGACATTTGATGACGGCTGTAGAATGTTAGAGACTTTTGCAGATACATAGTTTTATTTATTTTACCGTATGCACACCTGGCAGCTGCATCTAAAACTAACCCGGCCCAGTAAAAAAAATGCAGGCCCTTTTTTAATAAAAGTTTTTTTACAGTTGCAATTTTTAAACAGTTGATGAGGATTTACAAACAGGAAACGGCAATTTTCAATCAGGAGATAAGCGTTTGCTTACAGTAAATGGTAATTTTAAAACAGCAGGTATGCATTTCCTTACAGATACCGGTGATATGCAAACAGCTAATAAAGATTTTCAAACAGGAAATTACAAATGCCAAAAAGCTGATGAACATGTACAAATAAGAAATTATTATTTGCAAACAGATTGTGAGTATGTACAAACAGGAAATCATCTTATGCAAACAGATGATTTTATCAGCCTTTTAGATTGGTCATGATAGATCCCCAAAGGCGGGATACGTTTGCCCGTGTTTCATAAAGCACAGTTATTAGCCGCCACGCAGGCAAAAGGAAAACTTTGTGAGAAAATTACTTAAAAAATGGCTGTTTACCTTTTTGGTTAGTTTAAAATCTTTGTTCGGTATTTTTAGAATATGGCAGTATATGAATATCCCCACCAAAATTTTTCTTTAAAAAATATAAAGGGAGAAAAATGGAAAGATGTTCCCGGGCTGGAGGAATATTTTGTTGTATCAAATTTTGGAAGAATTAAGCGGTTGGAATATGAAATACAATATAAGAATGGAGCTATTTATATATTGCCAGAAAAGATAATTAAGGCTAAAAAGACAAAGGCAAAAAATAAATTTAAAAAAGATTTCACTCAATTCTTAATAAACCATGTGACCCTTGCGGGAATCAGATATAATTTAACGCTTTCGAGAATTGTATATTATTGTTTTGTTGCACAGTTTAATCTGGATGATAAGAAAACTGTAATCCTTTGCCGGGATGGTGATGGGTTAAATATTTATCCAAAGAACTTAATAAAGTGCACCTTATCAGATAGAGCTAATAGAATTGTGGCAAGGGGAAGAATGGAAAGCCCGTTTAAAAATCTCTCCAAAGAGTTTAAAGAAAAACAAAGGGCAGCCATTTTAAAAACGATCAGTAAAAAGGTAAGCCAATATTCGCTAAAAGGGAAGAAAATAAAAACCTATGCAAGTGCAGCAGAAGCAGAACGGGCAACAGGAATATTTGCTACTTCAATAGGGCAAAGGGCTTCGGGCAAAGGAATTTCCTGTGGCGGTAATGTATGGAGATGGGGTAATAAAAAAATAGTGGATATAGAAAGTATCAGAAAAGAACGAAGGATGAGGCATAAGGTTGCTTATGGACAAAAAGTATCGCAGTATGATTTTGATGGTAATAAAATTGCTCAATTCTTTTCGTTACAGGATGCAGAAGCTGCATCAGGTGCAAATGCAAATGCCATAAGGCTTGTATTAAAAGGTAATTATAAAAGTGCAAAGGGATATTTTTGGAAAGAAGGTTTTGGCAAGAATAAAATAGATTTATCAGGTTATAAATGGGGCAGGCAATCTATGGCTGCAACCCAATCTAAAAAAGTATGTCAAATGTCTCTAAAAGGTAAACTCCTGAAAACATATCCGAGTATCAAAGAAGCTGCCGAAGCATTTAATGTTACTTCATCTGTTATTACTGAAACCTGTAAGGGCCGGCAAAAAACCTGTTGTGGTTTTAAATGGGAATATGCCAAATAGTTTACACGTTCGTTAATAATTTTTATTTTTAGTAGCGTTGGATGCAAAAGGCATTAAAATAATAATAGCCTTGCTGTATTTTTATTTGATAACTAAAAGAGGATGCTTTTTATTTCCCAGTATTAAATTAATCCTAAAACAGGCAAACATTTAATTGAATAAAATAAGTTTTATACCATTTAATTTTTCTGTGGGTGCTACTGCTTTATTGATAGAAAAAATATGAGTGCTGCCTTTTTTCCACAACTCTTGCTGTTTCTCCTTTATAAATAAAAGCGATTGAGGAGCAAGTTCATATTCTGAATCGTCCATTGGATATAAGTTTAAAACAATTTCTTTTCCACTTCCAGCATTCAGTATGCCAATCTTTAAATCACTCACTTTTATTTCATCACTAAAAATATTAATAGTTCTCATAATTTTTGGAACTATAGTGCTTTTTTCTTTTGGCAGCGGCCATTTTTCATGGTGCTCTGTGAGCGTATTTAAAACAATAACATCTACTGTGTCAATATTATTACTGCGTGCAAATTTTATAGCTTCTTCAATTGGTACATTTTCTTTAATACCTCCATCTACCCATAAATCTCCATCTATTTTTGCAGATGACATAAACACCGGCTGGTTGGCCGAAGCCCATACCCAATCTACCATTTGCTTATAATCTGCAATTGTATCTGAAGATTTATATGCCAGGGTATTGGTGGTAAGGTTAACTACACTAACGACTATTGTTTTTTTATTTTTTCTAAAAGCCTGGTAATCGGTATTTGAAAAAAAATGAAATATTCTTTTTTTAAGATTTTGGGTTTCTCCTAAATTCTTTGATCCTAAAAGAATTTTTAAAAATGCACGCCCGGCTTTTACTTTACCATTTTTGCGAAAGGGATTCTGATTAAAAATTGCAGACTGGTCAATTTGTGTAAACCCTTCTTCCATTTCTTTGAATTTACCTGCAGCTATTAATGGTGCAAGTAAACTTCCTGAACTGGTTCCAAATATTGCCTGGTAACTCCGCATAGAATCTTTTACAAATTGTTTTGCCACAGCTCCTCCCCACGCACCCCGGGAGCCACCACCTGAAATTACCAATACACGGTTGCTTTGTGCCAATAAAATAAAAGTATTCAAGAAGAAGCAAATTGATAAAATTATTTTCATGTTTTTGTGTTTTAAAAATGTGAAAAGACAATATCTAATCCTGCCCAGTAATGAAAGCGTGCATCCCTTCCAGACAGTTTAAATTCCGGTGATCTTCCGCTACCTTTTAGTTTTATATCAATTCCACTATTGGAGTTTAAAGCAAAGGCAAGGCCGATGCCACTGTCAAACTCAAACATTAAATGCCGGGTATAATTAAAATTTACAGTATGAACACTTTTTTTAAATTGCCCGTTAAGCATAGCATTGTATAACATAAAAACTGGCCTCACTGAACTTACCATATAAAATTCAAATGGTTTATGGTAAGTAGTTTTGCGAATATTTTTATTTACTCCGGATAGAGGAGAAGTATCATAATTCCAGTTGTTTGCATCAAACCAACCAATTCTTAGTGAAATATCATAGCCAAGATAAGTATGGTATCCTAAGCTATATTTAAAGCCATGCTTTAACTCGGTACCTTTTGATTTTTCAGGTGTAACACTGTTTAAATGCTTACGTGTTATGAGCATTTCTTTGGTATAAGAATATGCAAACGTGGGCTCACCTCCATCAGAAATCTGGTTGTTCCAGCCCCTCGGTGTTCGGGGTGGCTTTGTGTCATTATTATTCATGGCCTTATGAATGGCGGTTTGAATATTACCCGGTAGGATTGAACCCAGCCATGCCATTGTAAAATTAGACCTATAGTTTTTGTAGCGTTGATAGGCTGGATTATTTATAGAAGTTTGTAACATGATGATTGAGGCATAAGGACGGTCATTAAAAATAACAGTGCTGGCTGGCAGGGAGTCAGGAGTAAATCCACTACCGGCAAGCATAAAAGAATAAAAAGGTTTTTGTGTTATGCTTTGCCCGCTTGTAAATTTTTCCCTGTTATTGAATAAATGATTTAACCATTTATTTGGGGCAAATAAAAAACAATTATTTAATCCTGTTGATTGAAAATATATTCCAAAACCAAGTGTATAATTCCTGTCTTCATTTAACTTATCAAAGCCCAGCAATTCCAGAGAATGATCCTGGTCATAAAATATTCCAACACTCCAGGAAGTAGTATCAGGGCCGTTTGGGGATAAGTTATTTACCTGACACTTTAAGTTATAGGTGCTTAGCAAAAGGCATAAAAAAATTAATAAACTTATTTTTTTGTTCATTGTATTACAGATAAAAATTGTTTAGTGCGTATTACATCTTCTCCAAAACATCCAAATTCCGGGCAACGTATAGAAGTTCTGCAATCCTTTTGGGTAGAAATAAAATAAAAATCATCCTCACCCCTTACTAATATACCTTCAAGTAAATGGGTTGTACTGTTAAAAACAGGAGAGCCAGAATTTCCTTTGTAGGTATCTGAATTAATCTTAAAAAATGGTACGCTCTCATTAAATACAACTTCGGCACTATCAGAAAGTTTCAGAGGCAATCCGCAAGGTGAACCAATTACATGGAGCAAGTTTTCATTTGATAGCTTACCTGAAGTTCTGTATGCAGCAATCCTAAACTGAGGAATGGGTTTGTTTACAGTGATTGCCCTGAAATCATTATTGTATGCATCCGCAGGCAAATTTGTAACATCCATAAGTTCAAAAACATTCTCTTTTTTTAAAACTGGATTAAATCTTTCGTTACCAGGTTCAAGAAAATAATCAAATACAATATAAAAATTTTTCATGGTATATTGATTAAGGCAATGTCCTGCAGTAATTATTTTATTGTTGCTGATGGCTACTCCGGTACAATTGGCCACTAATTCCTGATTGAAAAATCTTTCATTGTAAGGAGGAGTATTGCAAAGATTGTATTGGGTTTGAAACTTACCTTTTGGAGTAAGCAGGTAAGATGAATCATTGATCTGTTGAATATATTTCTTTTCGATTAATACCGCTACTTTTCTGGAATCATTTCTTTTATCCTCATTCTCACAATTCATTACATCAATACGGTTATCATTACCATAAATTGCTTTTGGAACCATTCTTTTAAGCACATATAAAAGAGTATCCTGTGGCATCCTCATCAGGATATCTGTCCGTTTCATTCTTAGTTCTAATTCTTCTCTGGTTATTGCCCCTGCAATTCGTTTTAATGGAATGGTATCTCCGGTTTTTGCGAGTTCCATTCTGTAAAGAGCAAAGTAAATTTCAGCAGGGGTATAGTTACGACTTATGTAAATACTTGAAGCAATTGCTCCTGAGGTATCAGGAATAATTACATAAGTACTGTCCTTAGTTGGCAAATCAGATTTTTCCAACTGGTTACAGGAAAAAATGCAAATTAGAAAGAGTAATGAGAAGTATAATGGAAATTTGTATTTCATGATTAGCTTCGTTTTAATTTTTTAAAATGTGCATATAAATAACCCAACGCAATTTTTTGGATATATAATAGGTATTTTTAAAATTGCGAAAAAAATATTTTACAAATTCTTTTATCCAAAAAAGGATTGCCTGTAAAAATCTGAATTTATATCGTCATTAAAAGTACAACGGCATGGGCATGTATGCAAGGGTGTTTTACAGGTATTATTTCAAGTGTTTTCCCCTTTCTTAAGAATTATAAACCAATTAAAACGAAATTCATGTTGTTCAAATGCTGAGATTTTTTTTTGCTGCAGATTATTGGTAATATTCAGTTTACCATTTACTATTTCCCCGTTTGCTGTATTATTAAATTCATATTCATAGCCAGCAGTTCCAATTCTTCCTCACATTAAAATCTTGGTATTCATCAATGGTTAAAATTTAGAAACGCAATGTTTAATAAAAGAACCTTCATCAAACTATGTTTGCCGTTTTAATCATAAAATCATTTAAGCAATAATAACATCTTTTACCATTTACCGTAATTTTACTAAGCAACCCCCAAATAAAATAAAATTATTTTGTGCCTGCAAACCCAGGCCTGTAAACAAAACTACTACAAAGTGGTAATAGTAAAAGTACTCGATTTTTT
>JAYVGA010000113.1:0-7587 GCA_043772635.1 Chitinophagaceae bacterium | reverse complement strand
TGTAATACCCATACCCTCATAACCTACATTAAAAATATGACTGCCTCCCTGGTCAAAAAACAAACCCGCAATAATATGCTTGCCTGCCTTTAAACCAATAGTGCCCGATTTTTCAATTGCGCCATGAAGACCATCATTATTAACGGTAAGCACATTATCTATATACAAATTACTGCCATCATCGGAGGTAGTATAAAAAGTGTACACTCCATCTGCCGGCACATTAATATAACCGGTAAAGCTAAATCCAAACTGGTTAGCCAGGTTTGCAAGGCTTATATCAAAAGTAGTAGCTGTGCCTGTTTTAACAGGGGTGAGGGAAGAAAATACGGGTAAATTGTACCAGAATCCTTCGTAATATTTATAATCAAGTCCGTTTACAGTATTGGCCGGGTTTACAGCCGGCAGTAAAGTAACTGTACTTGAATTTACGGTTACATTTACCGTATCTTTTCCAATAGCTCCGCCATTATCTGTTACCGTTAGCTGATAACTGTAGGTACCTTGAACAAGATTACTTACCGTTGCAACAGCTGCATTAGAACTTAGGAGAGTACTGCCCAGCGGACCTGATAACAGTGTCCAGAAATAAGAAGTTATTGTGCCATCTGCATCTGTACCACTGCCCGATAAATTTGTAGAATTTACAGGAAGAGTGATGCTGATATTATTTCCTGCATTGGCTACAGGAAGGGTATTTACTGCGGCAATTCTAAAGAGGGACGATGTGGGAATAATTTGTTTTGTAATACCCATACCTTCATAACCTACATTAAAAATATGATCGCCTGCCTGGTCAAAAAACAAACCTGCAATAACATGTTTGCCAGCTTTTAAACCGATAGTACCCGACTTTTCAATGGCGCCATGCAGGCCATCATTATTTACGGTAAGTACATTATCTATGTACAAAATACTGCCGTCATCGGAGGTGGTATAAAAAGTGTACACCCCATCTGCGGGTACATTTATAAAACCCGCAAAGGCAAATCCAAACTGAGATGCCCGGTTAGCCAGGCTGATATCAAAAGTATTAGCTGTACCAGATTTAATTGCACTAAGGGAAGAAAAGGAAGGTACAGCACTCCAGTTTCCTTCGTAATATTTATAGTCAAGGCCGTTTACTGTATTGGCCGGGTTTACAGCCGGCAGTAAAGTAACAGTACTTGCATTTACCGTTACGTTCACCGTATCTTTTCCTATTGCCCCACTGTTGTCTGTTACCGCCAGTTGATAACTGTAGGTGCCTTGTACAAGGTTCCCTATTGTAGCCACTGCTGCATTAGAACTTGCAATAGTACTTCCTGCGGGGCCAGATAACAGCGTCCAGTTATAAGCTGCTATTGTGCCGTCTGCATCCGTAGCACTGCCAGATAAATTTGAAGAATTTACAGGAAGGGTGATGCTGATATTATTGCCTGCATTGGCAACAGGTGATATGTTGGTGCCCCCTGTACACGAAAGAATATTATTAGAAGCGGTGCTGCCAGTTACATACGATTTTATGTAAACAGATTGCCAGTTTGTTGGCGCATTTGGAATACAAAAAGTATTATTATAAACAGATGAAGGGAAAGAATTATTAGAATAGCCGGTTATAAAAACTGCGGCGGATGTTTTAGGATGATTGATGGCATTACCATAAATATTTATGGTTTGTTTTGCATTGGTTTCTACAGTAGTAACATAATCGCTTGCATAAATAGATTGCTGCCCTTCTGTTCCGTTAGTTGTATTTACTCTGCCATCGTAGCCACAACTATCCATAATATTATTATAAATATTTATTACGCCATAACCAAAAGCCTGTATGCCATTTCCTGTACCTTTTATAATTGTGTTACCATAAATATCACCAGTGGTATTGCCACCTAAAATAATACCAGCCTGCTGGCTGCTTATATTTAGAGTGCCGTAATTTCTAATGGTATTATTAAATATTTTATTTCCGTTCCGGGCATTTGATAATTGTATGGCATCCCAGGTAGCTCTTTCTACAATACAATTGCTTATCTCTACGCTGTCTAAACGCACAGGAACAATAACAGTATCCAGTCCGCTGTATGTGCTCCTCACTGGTACACCATCGGGTTGGGTAATACCGATATACATACCTTCTCCATCCACATCATGCACCCACATATTTTTAAACGTAAGTTTTGTCATCCGGTAGTTGGGGTGCCACGTTAAAGGATCAGCATAATCTACATTTTGTTTGCAGTAAAGACCATTATTACCACCATAGGCTTCCACATTGTTTACTTCTATATGATGAGAACTGGCAATTGCAAAAGTGCCGTTTGTAATTTTTATTCCGTATGGCGTATTACCGCCCCATATTTTAAGGTAGCGGCAGTCTCCTTTAATGCGAAAGATAGGTGTAGATACTGTAGTCATGGGCATTATAACCAATGGCCTGCAGGCGTCGCCGCCAATATTATTAAACTCAATAACAGAATAATTGGTTCCTGTTATTTTTAAAGTATCTCCCCCTTTCCATGCAGCACCATTAGGGCGGTAAATTTCTCCCGGAGCAGTTTGTGTAATGGTATAAGTTACCGGTGCATTTGTATTGCACACGGTACTGGTTTGAGAAGCATTTACAGAAATATTAATATTATCTGTGGCTGTAGCGCCTGCATTATCTGTAGCGGTTAACTGAAAATTATAAGATCCCTCTGATAAGCCGCTGATATTTGTAGATGCACTGGCTGCATTAGAAATAGTACCAGCAGCGGGCCCCGATACTTTAGACCATTGATAAGAAGTTATTGTTCCGTCAGGATCTGTACCGGAACCATTTACACTAACAGTATTGGTAGGTAAAACAACTGTTAGATCTGCACCGGCATTTACAACAGGGGCTGTATTTGCTGCTGCATTTACATACACCAGCATCATGTCTGTATTAATAGCTCCGCCATTATCTGTTACTTTTAATTCGTACTGATAAGTTCCCTGAGCTAAACCTGAAAGAGTTGCCTGTGCACTGGTTGCATTAGTAAGAGTTCCTGAAGCAGGGCCATATATTTTTGTCCATAACCACGAAACGATGCTTCCATCAGCATCTGAACCCGATCCGTTCAGGCTAACAGAATTAGCAGGTAAAACTATGGTTTGGTCTGTACCTGCATTTACTGTAGGAGCTGTATTTGCTGCTGCATTTACTGTAACCTGCATCAGGTCTGTTTTAACAGCCCCTCCATTATCTGTTACTTTTAATTCGTATTGATAAGTTCCCTGAACTAAACCTGATACACTTGCCTGAGCACTGGTTGAATTAGTTATAGATCCAGCAGCCGGGCCAGATATTTTTGTCCATACCCACGATGAGATACTGCCATCAGGATCAGAACCACTACCATCTAAAGTTGTGGAAGAAACCGGGAGTGTAATTGTTTTATCTGCACCTGCATTGGCCACAGGTAACTGGTTTGCTAAAGTGGTGCCTCCCAGAGATTGCCTGGCAAGCCATTGGTATAAATTCTGATTAATACCATCCAGCATAAAATTAGCTGGCTGAAAACCCTGGCCACCATAATATTCGCTCCAGCAGCAATGCCCGCCGCCACCATAATTTGTTTGTACATAAATAGCAGAGCCGGGCCTGGTGGCATTCATCCGGTTTACTCTTGTTGGCATTCCCCTATTGTCATAAGCCTGTTCAAAACCTAAAAGCCTGCCCCCGGAAAGTGCATAATTATCAAACAGGTTAGGATAAGGAGAATTATCATCGGGAATTACCCCCTGTACTTCTACTACTGCAGCAATTTGTGATGCATACGTATAAGGCCCTCCAAGCGGATCGCCGGTAACAAAAGTGGTACTGCACCATCCTCCGTGTGATAAACCGGTTAGATATAATTTATTGGGGTTTACCCGGTATAAAGATTTAATGGTTTGAATTTTTTCATTAAGTGCAATTTCATTGGGATAACCACCTGGTGGTTGCAGGCTGATAATGATAAATTCAA
This sequence comes from Chitinophagaceae bacterium, assembly GCA_043772635.1. Classification (GTDB taxonomy): domain Bacteria; phylum Bacteroidota; class Bacteroidia; order Chitinophagales; family Chitinophagaceae; genus Ferruginibacter. The sequence goes on along the minus strand of JAYVGA010000113.1, from coordinate 3,613 downwards.
TTGTATTACCATCCACCACTGTATTACCATTCCATCCCTGGCTGATATAAGATCCGGGACCATACGAAATTACACTGGCCGGATTGGTACCTATTTCTCCAATGCCCGGAAAAAAAATAATGGTAGGGTAATTAATAGATGTGCTGCTATAGCTGGCCGGTAAATGAACGTAGGCATTCCATCCGTTAATTTGAGTGAGGGTTTGCTGGCTATGAGCAATAATTGATGTAAGCAGGCCTAAAGTTGTACACAACAGAACATAAATGTTCCTTACACGGTTTTTCATTGATTGGGTTTTTTTAGATATTAGATTTTTGAGTTTTATTAACCTCAGCCATCTTTTTTATTAATAAAATAATATAAATAAAGAAATATAATTTTAAATTCTTGGTTTGCGCATTGAGCAAACCCTATGCCTAAAATTATTTAGCTTTTTTTCGAATGGTGAGGGGTAAACAGGTCTTCAGTAATCTTTATTACGGGGAATAAAAATTACATTACAAAAAGAAGAAATAACGGAGTGATATATTGTAGAATGCGTTGCTTAAATTTTGTAGTAAAAATTAAAGCTACTATAGTTGTAAATATTATAGGGTAAAGTGATAAAGGCAGAATCTGAATTATAAAGATGGGGAAATATTATATTCAGGTAATTCCAAATGGAATCATTTTAGGCCAAAGTGTGTTGGCTGAAATTCCATAATAGCCTTTGTGCGTTGGCATTTGGTAAACACTGGAGCAAAATTTTGGATTATTATAATGGTATAACGGTATAATTAATTTTTTACAGGAATTTAAGTTTAATGCAGCGCATTAAAAATAATATACCAAAAAAGCTTATTTTTTATTACAGCATTTTACAATTATTTAATACAACTACATTTTTATAACAGTCCCCATCATTTTCTTTTGCCGCTGCCGTATTTGGAGGAGGTATGTTCCTTTTTGTAAAGTTTTTATATTTATGGTTTCTGAGAGTGGAAGGTGATTTTTTTTGCCTTTTTTTTGCCAAACAGTTTTTCCATTAATATCTGTAAGGGCTATATAATAATTTCCTGTTACGGATGCAGGTATTTTTACAATAATAATTTCTTTTGCCGGATTGGGATAAACCATCAATTCATCTGTTTGCTGATTATCTGAATAAGTGGTATTTATTTCTGTAAATGAAAAAGGGAGTGATTCTGTATTGTTAAAAGAAATTAATGGAGCGGTATTTTCCTGCTCTGTTATCATAAAACCAGCGAGGTAATTCCAGGTACCAATGCTTCTTATGGTGATAATAATTTTACCATTGTTATCGGGTATGATATTATTAAACCTGGCATAGTCTGTAACATTGCTGCTGGTAGAAATGGTATCAGAAAAATTTCCTGTCTGCAGCCGGGTACTGTTTCCTGTGTTGGCACGGCTGGCATAAAATTCCAGGTTATATTTTTTAGAAATATTAAAGCCGCTTAGTGTAAGGGTGCGGATACTGGTATTGGCTGAATTATAACGAAGCACCTGCGGAGGACAAACTGTAGCGGCAGATGCATAATTTACACCGTTGTCTGCAAGAGTGGAAGAAGAAGTAATGCTTGCATTTACTGTACTTACACTGGCATCTTCATAAAAGAATGCAGCACTGTTTAATGCTGAACTGATGTTCCAGTTATTCCATTGTGCGTTTGTGTACGGATTAGTGCCACCGTAAATATTTACTTTTATTTTTTTGCTCACATCTGGCACTGGTAATACAGTTACCGTTACATCGTCGGCAGAAGATAAGCCGCCGGTATCCGTTACTGTTAGCCGGAAAATATAGGTTCCTGCATTTACAAAAAGTACAGATGTTGTATCCTTAACTGCAGTTATTATCTGGCTGGCCAATGGACCGCTGACAAAGCTCCAGCTGTATGATAAAGCAGCAGCTTCGGGGTCATAAGAATTTCTTCCATCCAGTAAAATACGGTTTGCAGGTAATTGTACATTTTTATCAGGCCCGGCGTTACTAACAGGAGGAACATTAGGGTCTGGATTTACCGTAACAGTCACACTGTCTTTTGCAAAAGCTGCGGAATTATCTGTAACCGTAAGCTCAAAAACGTATGTACCTGCAGTGGTAAAGTTTACAACTGTAATCATTGCAGTAGAGTCCGAAATAATTACATTACCGGTTCCGCTTATTTTTTTCCATTTGTATGCAACAATGCTTCCATCAGTATCGGTTGATAAACCTGCGTTGAGTGTAGTATTTTTAATGGGTAACGTTATAGTTTGATTTATTCCTGCATTTGCAACAGGTGCAATATTTGGATCTGGATTTACAATTATCATCACCGTATCTTTTGCAGCAGCACCAAGATTATCAGTTACTGATAATTCAAAAAGATGAGTTGCCGCAGCAGAAAAAGTTACAGTGGTTTGTGCCGCAGTTGAGTCCGTAATAGTTACTGCAGCTCCACTAATTTTTTTCCATTTATATGCACCAATATTTCCATCTGTATCTAAAGATAAAATACCATTTAGGGTTACGGTGTTATTGGGTAAGGATATGGTTTGATCTGCTCCTGCATTGGCAACAGGTACAGCATTTACAAAAACACTTACGGTGTCTGTATCTACACTAAGCGAATCGTCTGTAACGGTTAATGTAAATAAATAAGTGCCCGCTGCAAGGTTAGTAATCCATGGCCTTACAATACTGTCATTTAAAATTGTTACTGGCGGGCCTGATATTCTTTGCCATTTATAGCCTATGATGTTACCACCAGGATCAACAGATGCTGACCCGTTTAATTGTACACTGTCTGCTATAGGAACAGTAATATCTGTTCCGGCATTGGCAACAGGAATTATGTTTGGTACATTTACCCGGATGTTTATACTATCTAAACCAATAAGTCCTAAATTATCTGTGCACTTAAGTTCTATTAAATAATTGCCAGGTACTGTTGTAGAAAAAACCGGACTGGCAGTACCGGCACTGGAAAGTACCCCGCTGCTATTTATTATTTTCCAGGCAAAAGTTAATGCAGATCCTTCAGGATCAAAAGATGCAGTTCCGTTTAGTGTGAGATTTACAACTGCTCCTGTAATACTGGTATCCCTTCCTGCCTTTGCAATTGGTGCCATATTATTTCTTTTGCAGATAGTATCCCATATTTTTTCTTCCACCATTCTTGTAAATAAAACATGGTGGCCGTAGTTGTTTAGATGCACACCATCTCCTGCAGCATAAAAAGTATTGATAGTGCCATCCGGGTTAGCAACAGTACTCCAGAAATCAACCGATTTATTACCGTAAGTTGCATTTATCCAGTCCCTTAATTCCATTTGCAAAACCCGTTCTGCCGGGCTTATACCATCCCTGGGCTGGGTAGTGGTTATCCAAACGGGTACATGCTGCGCCTCTGCCGCTGCAGCTATCCTGTTGTAATTTTCATGAATAGTATTGGTAGGTATTCCATTGGCCACATCATTGCTGGGTAAATTTAAAATGATAGCATCAGGGTTTAAAGATAAAGCCTTTGTTATGTTGCGGGCAGTATCTACACTAAAGGGGGCGGGTACAACAGTTCCTGTGGGAGAAACATGGTAAGAGTTAAGGCTTTGCTGTGCAATATTAATA
>JAYVGA010000112.1:0-5196 GCA_043772635.1 Chitinophagaceae bacterium | reverse complement strand
AAATAAATTTTTTGGTTTAGAGAAACAATATAGAAAACAAAAACGATACTTAAAAGAGGGGGAATGCAGGATGATGTAAATGTTTGGCGCAGTAATTTTTTACATCATATTTAATTATACTTACAATGTTTCTAATATCTTCTCTCATTTTTTTAAAACTGGCGATGCATTTTTTAACATGCAGGATAATGTAACAGAATTTACCTTAGCCGGGAGCATTAAAAAATCTTGCATGGTGTTTTATTTATTCAATAGTGTCAATCCTTCATGTGCCAGCTCCATCGTTTCTACTGCAGCTTCATTGGCATCCGATTTCATATCGGTTACCGTCATCTTTACCGGAAAGGCATTGGTAAGCGTCCACGACATCACAATTTTCTGTGCTTCATCCAGTAAATTAATGGTAATATTTTTTCTTTCCACCGTATTCATCTTTACCAGGTTGTACATTGCCCACAGTTCTTTATCATCTTTAAAAATGCCTTTTTTTAAAGTAACATTTCCATACTTTTTTATACCGGGCATTTTTACTGTAGAAAATTGTTTACTGTTTCCGGCACGGTATTCTATAATTTCTGTTTCAGAAGAAAGACCGGTTACTTCCTGAAATAATATTTCGGTATTGCCCATATTTACAGAAAATGCAAATTTTACTGCTGGCCAGGTATTTTGCGATGGTAGTTTATCGTCCTGTTGCATAAAATTATTTTTAATGATAAAAGTATTTTTACGATTGCTGCTGTTGCTGCTGAAATGTAATTACAATAAATTCTGCCGGCCGCACAATGGCCAATAAGACCGTTACTCTTAATAATCCATCCAGTATATCATTTGCCGTCATGGTTTGGCCTAATCCTATTTGAATAGAATAAGCCTGTTGCGGAACCGATCCGGCCAATGCTCCCTGTTTCCATAAATTAAAAAGAAAATTATTTATCATGCTGTTTATAGTAACCCATGTGCTGGAATCATTGGGTTCAAAAACATAAGCCCTGCAGGCAAGCTTTAGCGATTGTTCAATCATAATCATTGTTCTTCTTACATTAATATAACGCCAGTCCTGGCTGTTGCCGTCTAATGTTCTGGCGCCCCATACCAGTGTGCCAATACCGGGGAAAGGGCGTATTACATTAATGGATTTACCCGACAGCACATCTACATTCATCGTTTGCTGTTGTGCATTGGTTATATTAATACATGGAGCATTAACCATGGAAAGCGAAACATTTGCCGGCGATTTCCACACGCCTCTTGTACTGTCCACCAAAGTATAAATGCCTGCCATGGCAGCGCTGGGCGGTAAAATATTGAGTTTGTTTTTTATGCTCTCCATAATGCCTGCATAAGTATTGCTGCAAGCCAGCAATGCTTGATGAATGACAGCCTGTTTTTCCTGAAGCACTTGGGCATTTAAAATTTTCATATCTGCCACAATTTTTTTTGCGGCAGCTTCGGGTAATATATTTTCAAGATCTGCTGTTGCATCAAGGTTGGTAAAATTAATTTCGGAATGCTGCACTACGGTTGTTTTTAACCAGGGATAATAGGCTGCGCCATAATTTAAAAATGATGTTCCGATATCATTTCTAAATTGTGCTATATCATTATTACTGTTTTGTATGCCCGTTTGCGACACATCAAAAATGGCAAAGCGGCTTTGCATTTTATGGCAATGCTGGAGCACTAAGGTATAAAGTAAATATGCTGCAGCGCCTTTGGCTATTATATCGGGCAGTACAACTAATGTGGGTTCGTATTCTTTTTCCAGCAGGGTAAATACATTGGGCCGGGTATCATCTCCGGTAAAATCGGTAAAATCAATTTTAATACCGCCTGGCTTACCGGCATAAGTGCCCACACTAAGTATGTAACAGTTACTGCCGCCATTGCCATAAAAAAGCCGGATGGCATTATAAAAATAAAGGCTGTTGTTTTCATTAATGGTAGCCTGCATGCTTTTGCCATTTACCAAAAATATTTCTTCATCAGTGCCGGCAGGTGCAGGTACAATTTTAAACCGGGCATTAAAACCGGTACCAAATAATTCAATATATTCTTGAAAAGAAGAAATTTTTGTTGGGACATGCAGCAGCGGTTTGCCCTTACGTTCGGCTTTTTGTGTATAGCCAATAAACACGGGCACTGCGGTTTCTACAGCAACTGCACTGCGGGGGAATGCATTTTTATCTTCAATATAAACACCGGGCGTAAATGGCATAATTATACTTTTTAAAAAATAATAATGTAAAGTAATAAAAAGGGTTAAGGAAAGAAAAGATTTTATACAAAGGTTGTATAGGTATGCAATTTTATTAAAATTTTCTTTTTTATAATCTTAAAATTTAAACATATGGTACCATTTTTATTTGCAAAAATTTTTTAGATGGCATTACATCCACAGAAAACTGCTTGGACTATTTATGCATATAGTCGGTAGTAAATTATTATTCGCACATTGGATTTATTTGTTGTAAAAATAAAAGCGGCCATCAAAATATATTGATGGCCGCTTTTATTTTAAAAAAATAGTATTAACGTTTTATAAGTTTGCTGTTGTAAATATTATTTCCGTTTTCATCTACTACAGTAAAAATGTACATGCCTTTTTGAATGCCGCTTACATTGTTAAGGTTCTGCCTTGTGCTGCCTTTAGCAATCTGCCATTTTTGAGTAGAGATAATTTTACCTGAAGCATCCGTTAATCTTACACTTACTTTTTGGTTAGTGTTGCTGAGGAAATCTACGGTAATGTTATTTACAAAAGGATTGGTAAGTACAGATACGCCTGTTTTTTCGATGTTTATTTTTACTTTAACTACAATTGAAAATTTAAACCGGCTATCAATATCTACCTGTTTAATTCTGTAATAGTTGTATCCGGCTACCGGTTTAGCATCGTAAGAACTGTAGTTTTTTACGGTGCTGCTGTTGCCAGCGGAGTTTAAAGAATTTACAACTCCCCAGTTACTGCCATCGGTACTTTTTTCTACATCAAAATATTTATTATTGGTTTCTGAAGCAGTGCTCCAGTTTATTACTACACCGCCACCTTTTTGCGTTGCAGATATATTAAGAAACTCAACCGGCAATGGCCCGCCAGAAGGGCATGTGGCAAATTTTATGTCATCAATGGCAAAATCATTTCCACAACCACTATTGGTAAGATCAGCCAGGGACAGTCTTATTCTTTGTGCTGTTGTGGGAAGGTTAAAAATACCACCCAGTCTAATCCATGTTGGAGTAGCTACCTGTGGTACATCACTGGCAGTAACGCTTTGTAGAGAAACCCAGCCAGCGTCGCCGGTAGCCGCAGTATTATATTCTACCTTGAAAGAAATGGAAGGCAGCAATGCACCGGGCTGACATGTGCCGGGCGTATTTGTGTTCATTAAATAAAGGCTGCTCGAATAAGAACCAGGTAAAAAACCTGTTGTGCCATTGGTAATAGTTTTGGTGTAAAAACTTACAGCAGCACCGTTTACTACCAGCATATTTCCAAAAGCATCAGCTGGGGTGTGGTTGGTTGCAAAATGCCACTCACTTCTTTGTTGAGTGTTCCAGGTAATGCGGTAAAAGCCATCTTCTAATCCACCACCAGGAGAGTAACCAAGGTTTGTTACATCCGGGCTGCTGGGCGAGGCTGACCCTGTTCCGAAGGTTTCTAAAAAAAGAACACTTTCATTTGAACAAAAATTTTGAGCCGAAGCAGAAAATGCAGATAAGAATACCAGCATTGTAAAAAAAACGGGTAAAGCAAAAGATAGAAGGGGGTTGTTTTTAAAAGTAGATTTCTTCTTCATAACAAAAAGGTTTACAGATGAATAATTATTAATAGTTATTCAAGAACACTGGGATGTAACCTTTCAGAAGAATTGGAAGAAGTGCTTTGGTAAAGCTTTTAATTTAAGGGGAGATTTTAGTTGAGAATAATTTTAAATTTTACAAAACCTCTCTTTAAATCCATTGGTAAAAATAGTTGGAAATTTCAGTTCAGCAAATTTTTAAAGATATTTTATTTAAAATGAGCAGTTTTTTGAATATTATAAATAACCTGAAATGACTATTTTGCTCCATAAATGTTTAACATACAGCTAAGTGTGAAATCTTTAATTAATAAGTTAGCTACAGATAAATATGTATAATTAATTGCATTTAGAAAATATTTTTATTATTTTTTCTAAATAATTCTGTACTCTTTTATTAAACAAAGCTTCTGCCACTTGTTTTTTACACAATAATTTATAACATAAAAAATTGAGTTTATGAAAAAAAATCTGTGCTTATGTATCTTGGTTTTAATGCAGTTAGGTTCTAATTCCCAGGTGGCATTAACGAAGGGGGCTTCTCTTTTATTTAAAAATGTAAAGACAGCTCTTACCATTGCAGAAAAGAATAATATTTTTAAATTAACCGGTTTTCTTATATCAAAAGATCAAAAACAATTTGCATCGGAGGGTGGGGAAGACTATCCTTTTGAAGCAGCTGTTTACAATCTTGATATGAATGCGGATGGGAAAGAAGAAGTGTTTATTGTTTTTGGGAACAGCTACACTTCCGGCATGACGGGTAGTAATGCTGTGCTGTATATAAAAGATGCGGCCGGAAAATTCCAGGCAAACCTGGGCTTTCCTTCGGCTACACCCAGCATGCTGCCCACAAAAAGTAAAGGCTATCCGGATCTTGTTATTGGAGGGCCTGGCTTTGAATTTCCGGTATGGCGTTGGGATGGTAAGACCTATAATTATTTTAGAAAGATAAAAGAAAAAGAATTGCTTAAACTTAAATCTGTATATGTGGACGAAGCCAGTAAAGCTTATCAAAAAACTTTGAAAAATTAAATCAGTTTATCAGATCCATTTTGTTTTGCCAAGCCTGCAATGGCTGTAATCAGATGCTTTTACATCGGTAAGCTTTTGAAATCCTCCGCTACTGCTTTTAGCTTTTTTAGTTTTTGCTTCCTGTTGTGGCAGCAATTTTTCCAGTTCCTTCATAAATTGATTGCAACTGTTTTTTTTGGTTTTGTTTAATGAAAAAACAATTACAAATTCGCCTTCCCTGCCACAGCCAGCATATTTTTCACCGGTAATTTTCGCCCCATTTTTTTTATTAAATTTTTTTACAAAGTCCTTTAAAAACTGGTCGGAAGAAGGCCCGCAGCACATGCTGCCAAATGAAACAGCTATTGGGTAAATTTTA
>JAYVGA010000111.1:0-9050 GCA_043772635.1 Chitinophagaceae bacterium | reverse complement strand
GCATGTACCGGGGTATGAAAAAAAGTACCGGCGAATATTTTATAGGAATTTATAGAGATGATCTCTGAGAGAAATATATTTTTTGCAGAAACTCCTTATTTTTTGCTGGGAGAATAATGAGTAAAAAATCCAGGGAGCAAAAATATTTTCTTTTGCCTCTTTTTCTTTTAATAATAATTATTTTTCCTCTGCGGCATCTGCACCTCTGCGTGGGAATATTGCCACGCAGAGGCCGCAGAGCAAATAGAACTGGGAGAAAAGCAATTCTCTTTTCCCTCTTTTTCTCTTTGTTCTCTTGAGTAATAATTCTCTATCTACTCTGCGACCTCTGCACCTCTGCGTGGGAATATTGCTCCGCAGAGAAAATAGAACTGGGAGAAAAGCAATTCTCTTTTCCCTCTTTTTCTCTTTGTTCTCTTAGCCATATTTTTTTAGAAGAATTGACAGTAACTCCTTGCCTCATTTTGCATAAGCCTGTTTTTTAAAAATTATTATTTTCAATGCTGTATTTTTGCAACTCAATAAGCTTTTTGATAAATGAATAAATATGCTGTGATTGTTGCCGGTGGTAATGGAAGCCGGATGAATAGTGCCGTTCCCAAGCAGTTTTTGCTGCTGAAAAATAAACCGGTTTTATATTATACCCTCCATACTTTTCTTACTGCTTACGATGATATGAAAATTATCCTGGTATTGCCCGAAGAATTTGTAGCTACCGGGCAGGAAATTATTGATGCCTGGTTTGATTATAAAAGAATAGCCATAACGGTGGGTGGCCGCACCCGTTTTCACTCAGTGCAAAATGGTTTAAAATTAATAACAGAAGACAGCATGGTGTTTGTTCATGATGCAGTGCGCTGCCTGCTTACCACCAGTCTTATACACCGGTGTTATGAAGCTGCACTGCAGGCTGGTGCGGCAATACCTGTAATAGACAGCAAAGACAGTGTACGTTTTGTAAGCAGCCATGGCAATGAAGCACTTGATCGGCGCAATGTAAAACTGGTGCAAACACCCCAGGTTTTTTTAAGTAGCATCCTGCTGCCTGCGTTTAATATAGATTATAAAGATAAGTTTACAGATGAGGCTACAGTGGTAGAGGCATTTGGTATGAAAGTGCAGTTGGTAGAAGGAGAGGAGGATAATATTAAAATTACAAACCCAATGGATATTTTGCTGGCAGAAAAATTAATGGATGAAAGAAATGGGTAATAATATTTTAAGTATTTCTTCGCCCCTATCAACGTTTCAATAGTTTTATAAAAGGATGCAGGTTATTTATCTTACAAAATGGATACCTTTCATTACATGGATTAAAGCGGCTGTAAAAATCTGCAATACCTTTTATATCCGATCCTTCAAAATCCAGTAAATAATCTGAACTGCATAATTCATGAATCAGCCGGTCGTACAAAAAATAATTTGCCTGGGCAGTTTTCCCCTTTTTTGTTATACATGAAATTACGTTATACAGCCGGTTATTATCTACTAGTAAAACTGCTGCGGCCAGTAATTCGTTTTCGGGGCTGGTTACATTTCTTATAACAAGATTATTTTCTTCTGATAATTTCTTACAAACCAGGGAGAATTTATAGTAATCTTTTTGGGTAAAAGAAGGAAGCCTTTTTGAATAAAGTTTTTCATACAATTTTAATACTGACAAATAATCTGTGCCTGCACTAAAATGAAGGTTTAAATTTTTTGCTCTGTTTAAATTTTTGATAGTTAAAGAAGGATAGCCTGTGTATATTTCATTATAAGATTTGTTAAGAGGTAATACATAATTATTACGCAAACTTACCTGGCCTTTATGTATATCACTGCATTCATTTAAATAATTAAAGGTGATTTCTGCAAATTTAAAATGGCTAAAAGCCATGTCGGTAAAAGCCTGCAGGGTACCGGCAGAAAGTTCGGTTGTAAAAAACACTCCTCCCTGCTGTATAAACGCAGGTTGGTATAAATATTTAATTCCCCACTTTTTTTTCCAGGTAAGTGGCATTACTGCTTCATAGTCATTAAGCACAAGAGCATCCCAGTTTTCTGCCATGGCATCCAGGTAAAAAGATTGTGCATATATCAACCGGTTAACAGAATTTTTAATACAATCTTCCCATTTCTGTTTATCAATTTGCCGGTATGTGAGATAAACAATACTCAATTTTTAAAATGGTATTTGGGGAAACAATTTTTTAAGGGTTGCATTTTGCAGGTTGATACTGAAAGAAATATTTTTAAGAAAACGTTTTTGGGTAATGGTACTTTTAAAATAATCTTTATAAACTTTGCTGTACAATACAGGTACATAAATATTTAAAATATTTTTAAATAAAGAAACCTGTAAGCCTGCGTCAAATAAAAATTTTGAAGTATTGCTGTTCTGTTTCCAGGCTTCGGCATAAGAGCCGATATCTGCAAATACTTTTAAAGGAATTTTAAAAGGCATTAATTGCAGCGGATTAATATTTTCAGGAATGCTGCTGCTAAAATTCATTGCAGCCAGCCAGTTATCTGTTTTGCCAATTTTGCTGCTCAGCAAATCGGTACGCACTTTAAAAGCACCATCTCTTATCATTACCTGCTGATCTGCTAAACCTTTAAATTCGTTTCGGCCAATAAAATAATTACTGTAGGTGTAATCCTCATAACCCTTGGGCCCGGTAAGATTTAAATGATAGCGGTCTGTTTTAAATTCATTTAGAAAAGTTTTATCGCCGGTGTAAAAGAATTTTCCTGCAAAAAATCTTACATCAACGCCGCCACCTTTAGCGTAATTAAAAAAGTAATTGCCGGTAAAATTTGTTCTTACAAATCCTGCTCCCTGTTCTGCCTGCAATGCTCCGCTGTAAGGATATAAAGCCCGGTTGTTTTCAATAACAAACTGCAGTTGGTTTACATACCTGCTTTCTTTTGGATAACTTATAACTTCTATATTATTCACCGTATCCCGGGTAAATAATAAACCTGTTTCGGAAATGAGGAAGGTTTTAAACTGCAAAAATTTTGTAATGGTGCTCCTGGGGTTTTTATTGGCAAACGTAAATTTTACAGAAGGTGCAATTTTAGAAAATGGCTGAAAGTTTTTTGTGCCGGTAGAATCGGTATAACTATCCCCGGTAAACCTTGCAGCAGCAATGGCTATTTCTAATTTTTGCCCCTTACTGCCCGGATATTCTGTATAAGAAATACGCCCCAAACCATTTAGCTGTTTGCTTCCTGCAGCATACACAGGCGCCGCAAAAAACTGAAACTTATTTAAAGGCAATGTATAATTGTGCAGTAATATGCCAAACATCAGTTTGTCGTATACATTATAACCCACAGCGGGTGCTATAAAAAAATAATTGTGTTTATCTGTTTCTTTTAAACTAAAAAAGCTGGCAACCTTAATTTCTTTTTTCAGATTTTTTTGTAAACTTCCTTTGGCAGATAAAAGATTAAAAATACTGTCCAGATTCTTATTGCTTACTTCTTGTGCAGTGGTTTTAAAATCGGCCGGGGAGGGATGTTTAAATTTAAATTTTTCGTAGTAAGTGCGCATCATAGAATCAAAGAGGGGAGTGCCCATTTCTTTTTCCAGCAGTTGCATCCACTGTGCGGTTTTGCTGTAAGCTACCAGGTTATAATTCATTTCAGAAAAATCCTGGCTGGGTGTTTCTATGGGTTGGTCTTTTTTTATGCCGGTAATGGTTTGCAAAGCGGTGTTTTGAATATCTGCAGGTTTTCTTTTTTCAATAAATTTATCATTACCTCCAAAAAAATCAGGTTCCGTTTTGCCATAATACTTTTTAAAATAGCGCTGGTCATAATAACTGTTCATGCCTTCATCCATCCATGGGTGCTCCCTTTCGTTACTTGCTAAAATGCCGTAAAACCAGTTGTGCCCCACTTCATGATTAATCAAAAAGTCAAGCATTTTTTCATCGCTTGTTTTGGAAATAAGGGTAATAGTGGGGTACTCCATACCAGCACCATCTGCTTTACCCATTTTTTCTACTACGCTTACAACGGGGTATGGATATTCTCCCAGCCACGCCGTTTTTGTTAAGATAGCCGCTTTAATATAGCGGATACTATTGGCCCAGTATTTTTTATTGGCGGGATTGTAATAAGCATATACCTCAATTATTTTTGTGGCAAGCTGCAGGGTATCGTGCAGCACCTCAAAATTTTTATCGGCAAACCAGGCAAAATCATGAATATTGTTTTGCTGGTAAACAAGTGTTTTATAATGGGATGAGGAAGGAATAGAATCTGGCAAATTATTTTTATCAGTGCCCACCGGCTTGTTATTTATAGCTGGTTCCTTTACATCTTCTTTTAATTTTCCTGTGGCAGCCACAGTATAATTATCAGGTAGTATTATTGAAACATTGTAATTGCCAAACTCACTATAAAATTCTCCCTGGTCTAAATAGGGCATCTCATGCCATCCTTTGCTGTCGTACACTGCAGGTTTAGGATACCATTGTGTTACCTGGTACGACTGTTTAACATGCCCGCTCCGGGAAAAATAATCCGGCAGTTTTACATTAAAAGGCGTTTCAATTTTTATGCTTTGAGAAGGCGCCAGCGGTTGTGGTAAAATAAGTTTTATTATATCCTGGTGCTGCGGATGATCCTGTGTATTGGCTACCACATCATCTACTTTAAAATTAAGCCGGTTTATGTATCCTTTTTGTGTTTCATTGCTAAAATAAAAATCTGTTCTTCCATTTTCAAGCAGCTGGTCGCTAAAAGCAGTTCGGTCGTTTTTATAAGCGTTGGGCCACAGATGTATCCATATAAAACGAAGGGTATCGGGAGAGTTATTTTGGTAGTTCATTTTAATTTCTCCATTAAGCAAATGCTCCCGGTCATTTAAAATAACTTTTATATCTGCATCTACCTGCTGCTGCCAATAGGTATTGCCCTGAGGGTACACATTTGTAAAAAAGAAAAAGAACAAAATGGCTAAGCGTAGTTTTTTCAAAACGTCGTGTTTTATCAAAAATAATGAATTTACAGAAGGGTTGCCAACTTTGAAAAAGATACTTTAAGATGTTACAATAAGTTATAAAGTTTACAGCCCCATGCGAATCCTCTGCTGCAATTTGAAATGCAACCTGGTTATTTCCCTTTGCCCGCAAGTATAATCTGTATGGTATGAATAAGAATTTTAAAATCGAGGCCAAGGCTAACATTTTCTACATACATTAAATCGTAAGGCATTCTCTGTATCATTTCATCCAGGGATGAGGCATAGCCAAACTTTACCATTCCCCAACTTGTGAGGCCGGGTTTTACTTTAAAAAGATATTTATATTCAGGGTTAAGGGCCACCAGTTGATCTATATAAAATTTTCTTTCGGCCCTTGGGCCCACAAGGCTCATTTCGCCTTTTAAAATATTCCAGAGTTGTGGTAATTCATCAAGGCGCCACTTGCGCATTACCCTGCCCCAGGGGGTTATTCTCACATCATCTTCGCTGCTCAGTTGCGGGCCATTAATTTCTGCATCCACATACATAGACCGGAATTTGTACATCATAAAAGGTTTTCCTTTATATCCAATTCTTTCCTGTATAAAAAATACCGGCCCTTTAGATGAAAATATTTGCCTTATAATGGTATATAAAATTAAAGGTGATAAAAAAACTATTGCTATAGATGCTATAAACAGATCTGTGAAACGTTTTATATTTTGTTGCCAGGATGGAAGTAAACCCGAATGCATATCAATTAAGGGAACACCCAATACATTACCGGTTTGTAAAGCGCCACTTAAAATATCCACAGTATCGGGCGAAATTTTTATGTTCACTTCTTTATCACTCAGGTTACGGAGTATTGTTGTTATCAGGTCCCTTTCATTTTTTTCTACAGTAATAATTACTTCTTCTATATTTTCTTTTTTAATAATAGCGGCCAGTTCATTAAGTCCCTGGTATTGATGAATATCAGGAGGGAAGTGATTGACATTATTGCCATTTGTATTTATGAAGGTAGTAATGCGGTAGCCGGAACCGTCATTGGCTTTTAAAAATAAATCATACAGTTGGGTTGCTTTATTTACAGAACCCACAAGGGCCGCATTAAAATAAATCAATTTGTTTTTAAGCTGCTTTTTAACAACAGTTAAAAAAATCATTCTTACCGTAATTGTACAAATAAAAAAGGGTATAAGTAAACTGTAAAATTCCAGGTAATAATCCTGGTTATTTGTTTTTGGATTTTTAAGAATAAAAAAGAAGAGTAAAAATAAACACCCGATGATACTTACAGAAAGCGTGGTAATAAATTCTCCAAATCTTGATTTAAGATAAAGTGAGTTGTATGTGCCAGTCATAAAATGCAGCGTAAGCCACCCAGCGGTGTACAAAAATAAACCTATGTAAAAACCACCAGGTATACTAAAGTCGAACTCATATATGCGGGAGCGTAAATAATAAAAACAAATCCAGGTAAAAATGCATATTAATATATCTGCTAAAATGTACCAACTTATATGTATGCGGGGTTGTTTCAAAAATAATTATTTTCGGATTTTTTTTTGCATACCCGGTTTAGTGTTGGGCATTATTAATTTTATCTAAAATCTGGTGAGCCACTTCCATTGCCCTGAAGCCGTCTATAACCGTTACCGGTGTTTCGGTATTATTAATAATAGCTTTTTTAAAAGCTTCCAGTTCCATTTTAATGGCATTTACTTCGGGTACAATTGGGTTGGCAATCGCTACCGTTTTTTTGCCATAATTGGTTTCAATATCAAAAGTAAAAACACTCTTGTCACCAGGGGCATCTATTTTAATTACTTCTGTTTTCTTTTCTAAAAAATCAATACCTATATAAGCGTCTTTTTGAAAGAGGCGCATCTTTCTCATTTTTTTAAGAGATATGCGGCTGCTGGTCAGGTTTGCTACACAACCATTGTCAAACTCTATCCTAACGTTGGCAATATCCGGCGTATCGCTCATTACAGCCACTCCATTTGCAGCAATATAACTTACATTGCTTTTTACAATATGAAGAATAATATCAATATCGTGAATCATCAAATCAAGTATCACACTTACATCTGTGCCCCGGGGGTTAAATTGCGCCAGCCGGTGCACTTCAATAAACATAGGGTTTAAAGAAGCAACATCCAATGATAAGAGTGCAGGGTTAAAACGCTCTACATGACCAACCTGGAATTTGAGGTTGCTTTCTTTGGCAAGCTTTACCAGCATTCTTGCCTCATCCATAGTATTGGTCAAAGGCTTTTCTACAAAAACATGTTTGCCTTTGCGTAATGCCATTTGGCAAAGTTCAAAATGAAAAGGAGTAGGAGCTATAATATCTGCTGCATCGCAATTGTCCATCAGGTCCTCTGCCTGCTCATATCTTTTCAGCTGGTATTTTTCCTGCACCAGTGCAGCATTTTTTTCATCGGGGTCATAAAAACCTTCAATGACTACATCTTCAATTTCCTGCCAGTTATTTAAATGAAATTTTCCCAAATGGCCAACGCCAAAAACCCCTATCCTGAGCATATTTTAATTTTATTAAATGTAGTGTGTGATGTCTTGCCTTATTATTTTAATTTCAATTCAGGGTTTCGTTGGCAGCATCATTTTCGGCTGTTTCTTCCCAAAAACCCATTTTACCAAATTTTTCAATTCTGCGTTGTACTCTTTCGTCTGCAGGTATTTGTTTTAAAGATTGTATGGCTGGTATCAAATAATTTTTCAGCATTTCTGCAGCCTCATCATAATCCCAGTGCGCACCACCAATAGGTTCAGGAATTACGTCATCTACCAGGCCAAATGCAAGCATATCTTTTCCGGTAAGTTTTAATTGTTCTGCCGCAATTTCTTTTTTATCCCAGCTGCGCCACAAAATGCTGCTGCAGCTTTCCGGTGAAATAACAGTGTACCAGGTGTTTTCCATCATCACCACTTTATCTCCTACTCCAATACCCAATGCACCACCGCTGGCACCTTCTCCAATAATTACACATATCACCGGCACTTTAAGGCTGATCATTTCAAAAATATTGCGTGCTATTGCTTCACCCTGCCCACGTTCCTCTGCTTCAAGGCCCGGGTAAGCGCCTGGGGTATCTATTAAAGTAATAACCGGCTTATTAAATTTTTCTGCAAGTTTCATCAGCCGCAGTGCTTTGCGGTATCCCTCCGGGTTGGCCATACCAAAATTGCGTAGCTGCCTTGTTTTGGTGTTATTGCCTTTTTGCTGGCCGATGATCATAACCGTATCTTCTCCCAACTGTGCAAAACCTCCCACCATGGCTTTATCATCTTTTACATTACGGTCGCCATGCAGTTCTATAAAATTGCTGCACATCTTTTCAATATACTTTAATGTGTAGGGCCTGTCCGGGTGGCGGCTAAGTTGCACCCGCTGCCAGGGAGTAAGATTTTGGGTAAGATTTTTTTTTGTTTCAATTATTTTTTCTTCCGTTGCTTTTATAGATGCGCTGTGATCTATTTTAGATTTTTCCTGGCTGGTTTTAAACTGTTCTATCTGATCGTACAGGTCTTTAATGGGCTTTTCAAAATCGAGGAATTGCCGGTTTTGTAACTGGGGCATATGATAATTTTATATTTAGTATTAAGATATTACTGTAAGATAGGCCGTAAAAATAGTGGATACAATTTTTTTTAAAAAGTTTTGTTTTGCAGGTTATATTTCCCCTATCTTTGCCGTCCTAAAAAACAGGAACGGGTTGGTAGTTTCCCTACACAAGTATAGGGATTAGAATGCTCCCTGTCATCCCTACATAGATGTAGGGACGGGTTAGAGAAAGTAAAATAAATATTTGAAATATTGGGTTGGTAGTTCAGTTGGTTAGAATGCTGCCCTGTCACGGCAGAGGTCGCGGGTTCGAGTCCCGTCCAGCCCGCTTTTAAAACACAAAACCCGCTATTTTTGCGGGTTTTGTGTTTATTGTCTTATTTAACTTGTAAATCTTAGTTTTATAAATTTTAAAAAATTGGGGTTTAAATTTTTTATGGCTATAAAATAGTCAACTCTTTTTTATAAATATTCTCTCCAAAAATTTTGTTATTG
>JAYVGA010000110.1:0-10322 GCA_043772635.1 Chitinophagaceae bacterium | reverse complement strand
GGGTTATTTCTAAAAGTGTTTTTTCTTTAATTTTTGTTACCGATCTATATTCGTTTAAAAGAATATCTGCTGTTTGTTTGCCTATTCCTTTAATGTCTTCCAGCTCGTTTTTAAAAGTACCCTTGCTTCTTTTATTGCGGTGAAAAGTTATCCCAAAGCGGTGTACCTCATCCCTTATACGGCGTATAAGTTTAAGGCTTTCACTATCCCAGGGAAGCTGTAGGGAAGCAGTATCGCCTGCAAAAAATAATTCTTCTATATTTTTTGCTAAACCAACCAGAGTGGTTTTTCCTGTAAGCCCTAATTGCTGTATGCTTTGTAAAGCAGCGCTCAGCTGCCCTTTGCCTCCATCTATAATAATAAGCTGGGGCAGTGGTTTATCTTCTGCAATAAGCCGCTGGTAACGCCTTAAAACTACTTCGCTCATAGAAGCAAAATCATTTATGCCTTCTACCGTTTTAATATTATAGTGCCGGTAATCTTTTTTGCTGGGCTCGCCATTTTTAAAACATACCATGGCTGCCACCGGGTAGCTACCCTGAAAATTAGAATTGTCAAAACATTCTATGTGCAAAGGCAGTTCTTTAAGGTGCAGATCCTGCTGCAGACCAAGCAGTATCCTGTCTTTTTCATGTGTAGTTTTTTCTTCCAGCTTCAATAATTTTTTAGCATGTAGTTCTTCCTTAAAATAGTCTACATTTTTTTGTGATAATTCCAGTAATATTTTTTTATCTCCTCCTTTGGGAATGGTTACTGTAATACCTGGTTCGGGGTATTCAATTGCAAAGGGAACAATGACTTCTTTGGCCTCGCTCACAAAAGTTTGTCGCATTTGCGCTATGGCAAAACTCAGCACCTCAGCCGGGCTTTCCTCCAGCTTTTTAAGCAGTATAATAGTTTTGGTTTGAATAATGCTGCCATTACTTACGGCCAGGTAATTTACATAAGCCTGGTCGCCTTCTTCAATAATACTAAACACATCAATAGTGCCGGTGTTGGTATTTACTACTTCCGACTTTGACTGGTATTTTTGCAGGTGGTCAATTTTAGACTGGTAAAAAGCTGCTTTTTCAAATTCCATTTTAGCAGCATTTTCTTTTACAAGTATTTTAAAATGCTGTAATACCGGCCCTACATTTCCTTTAAGAATATGTTTAAGTTGCTGCAGGCCTTCATTGTAATCATCAGATGTCTGCAGGCCCTCGCATGGCCCCTTACAGTTTCCAAGATGATACTCCAGGCATACCTTAAACTTATGTTTTTTAATATTGTTTTCTGTAAGATTCAGCTTGCAGGTGCGAAGAGGAATATTTTGTTTAATTACATCCAGCATTTCTCTAACCTTGCCTACAGAAGTGTAAGGGCCAAAATACTGTGAGCCGTCATTTATTTTTCTTCGGGTAAAAAATACTCTCGGAAAATTTTCTTTTTTAACTACAATGTATGGATAGGATTTATCGTCTTTTAAATTAATATTAAAAAGAGGCTGATATTCTTTTATCAGAGAGTTCTCCAGCAAAAAAGCATCCTGCTCACTGTTTACAATGGTAAACTCAATTCTACTGATGCGGTTTACCAGCTCTATGGTTTTATAGCTTTGCAGATTTTTTAAAAAATAACTGCTTACCCTTTTTCTCAGGTGCTTGGCCTTGCCTACATAAATAAGCTGGTTGGCTGCATCAAAATATTTATAAATGCCCGCTGCCGTTGGGATAGTGGATGATATGGCCGAGAAATCTTTTGAAGTCATAGTTAATCAAAGCTCCATTTTATCGTTTGCTCATATTCTACAAACTGTTTACCGGTTTTATCTTTTGCAATACAAATGGTTTTACACCATTTTCCGCTTTGCCAGGTAAGCTGCAACTCTTTACCTTCTGTTGTTTTTTTAACGATATATATTCTTTTTACAGTGTTGCTGGAAGGGCTGATGTACACATCCCATCTTTGTAATAAAATACTATCAGGTAAATTGGCTTTGGGAGAATAAGTAAAAGTGTAGGCATCAACAGTTTGATCTGCAAATTTACTTTCGCTAAAAAATTGTTCCAGGTTAGTGCTGTCTATAACCGGCAGAACAAACTCCTTAAATGCCGTATCAAAATCTGCAGTTTTAAGCCATACAGAATCTGTTTTTTTTCCGGTGCTCATAAAACTTACCGGAGTTATTCCAATGTTTTTTATTTCTGCTATCTGCCCCTTTATATAATTTGTAACAGGAAAAAAACTGGCTTCTTCTTTTTCTGCTGTTGCAGCAGGTTCATTTTTTTTTGTTTTAGAATTACAGGAAACAAATGCAGCTATAAAAAATACCGATGCAATAAATCTTTTCATGTGTTCAAAATTAATTGTAAAATTTCAATGCCTGAAATATAGCGCAATAAAAAAGCGCAACTGCAGGAGTTACGCTTTTGATTTAACAATATGTAAAATTATAATTTTTTTGTAATGCCCAGCTTAAGTCCAAAGTTGTACAACTTTTCTGTATAAGTGTATTGTTTTTTATAAGTAGATAAAACCTGGTAGCGGAATTGAGGGCCTGCATTAAGTATAATACCACTTGGAGTTTTAATACTTACAAATGTTTCAACACCGGTGTTAATATTCCAGTTTCTAAGCATAGATGCGTCTTCGATAAAATTTTTGCTGTCAGCCGAAATTAAATAAGCATTGCCGGAACTGATGTAGGTAGGTTGTGCCGAAGCTCCCACATACCATTTTACTTTATCCCGTCCTGCAAGTTTATAGTCTAAACCTACAGGCAAAGAAAGTTGCAGTGTTTTGTTGTTCAGCTTGTTTAAATTAGAGCCCAGTATATTACCGTAATTGCTGTTATAAAAAACAGGCGTAACAAAATGAGTATTTAAATCGTTCATCAAAACTGTGGTTTGGGTAGGATGTTGCAGTTGATGGGCATAAGTTATATAATTGCTGTAATTAAACTGCAGCCCGGTTTTAAACCTTAATTTTTTATTAATGCTAAATAATAAACCAGTTCCTGCTTCAAGGTTAATGGCAGCCTGCTGGCTTACTTCGCTTGCATTATCAGCAGTTCTCAACAGCAGCCCGTTGGGAGAAGGTTCAAAATCGTTGTTTTTATATAACTGCCGGTAGCCTACAGATGGAGTTATATAATATTGTAAAGAAAGGTTTGATTTCCATTTATTGCGGTTGCTTTTATTATGAAAAGCAAAATTTTCTATCCAGCTTTTTTCTTCAATGCTTAATGTTGTTGTATAATTATTTATTAACACTGTTGCGGTTTTTTTAGCAGTGTTATTTTCTTTTCCTGTTACTGCTACATCGTTTGTTACAGTATTTTTTTCTTCGGTCCCGGCATCAGGTATTGTTTTTTTAACTACAGCAACATTATTTATTTCTATGTTTTCAAACTTATTTCTTTCAGGTGTAAATACTAAGGCTGAAGTTTTATTTTTAACGGCGATGCTGTTCTGATCTCTTACAACTGCCAATAAAATTTTATCAGAAAAATTGATGGGGTTATCTGAAATATTGCCTGTATTACCAGTAATATTACCTGTTGCTGATGTGATATTTTTAATTAACGCATCATTGGCTGTTGCCTGCAGTAATGGATTATGTATAATAATCTCTTCTATGCTGTTGCTGTTGGTATTTGCAGGGCTAATATTATTTATACCTCTGCTGCCGGGAGTACTAAATGAAACGGCGGCAGTAATATTTTTTTGAACGTTATTTTCAGCATTGTTTTTATCATTTAAGCCAGCGGACTGGATATTATTACCTGCAGCAAATGATGCATTAAGCAGCATTTTAGATCCTTTGTTTATGCTGTTGTTATTAGAAACGCCAATGTACAAAATAGCAGAAATAAGTAAAAGGCATACCGTTAAAGATGGCCATTTACGGTCGGGGTGGAGATCGTTGTAGATGCTGTGCCATACTTTCCTGGAAGGATACATTCTGAAATCATCTGTAGTATCCCTCAGCATCTGTTCAAATTCGTCTCTGTAAAAATTCTTTTCCATCTCTTTCACAAAAAGCGTTTTTTAGTTTGGTTGTTCAATTAAATTGGTTTTTACGCCAATCATCTTGAGGAGGTAGCCGCCTCTATTTTATTTTTTCGGGGCTTCTGTATAATATTTTTCTTTACTAAAACTTCTTCAAGCATTGCTTTAGCCCTTGTATACTGGCTTCGGCTGGTGCTTTCTTCTATATCCAGTAAATTACCTATTTCTTTGTGCGAATAACCTTCAATGGCATATAAGTTTAATACTGTTCTATAACCCATTGGTAAAATCCTTATGCATTCTACCACCTGCTTTGCCTGCATAATAGAAGGAATCATATCCTGGTTTATATAAATACTTTTTGCATGAATAAGATCTACGCTATCCGTAAATTTTTTATTCTTTTTTAAAATATTAATACAGGTATGCACCATTATTCTTCTTATCCATCCCTCCAGCGCACCCTCGTTTCTATACTGATGCAATTGTGTAAACACTTTGATAAAACCTTCCTGAAGCATGTCTTCTGCATCTTCCCGGTTTTTAGCAAAGCGATAACAAACTCCCAGCATTCGGGGGCTAAAGCGGTTATACAATTCTTCCTGTGCAGAAGCATTGTTTCTGATACTTCCGGCAAGCATTAGCTCTTCGGTCATAATTTATAGGTTTATTACCTTTCAATTTAGACAACTTTATTTAAACTTGTGCTGCTTGCCAAAAAAAAGCCTGAATTTTAACATTCAGGCCTTTTTTCTACTACTTTTAAAACAAATATTACAATTTTCCTCTAAGGGTAATTACCAAATTTCTGCCGGGAGCACCCAGTCCGGATGCAAACACTCGGTAATATTTATCAAAAATATTTTCTAAAGCAAGTTGAAGGGAGGCATATTTATTTATCTCGTAAGCTGCCCTCAGGTTGGCAGTAAACCATGCGGGTGTGTAACCACGGAGAATATCTGCACTATATAACTGGTTGTCTTCACCTCTTAAATTGTAATTGGAAGAATCTTTTATACTATTATACAATGCAAAAATTTCGGCGGTTAATTTGCTACATCTCATAGTAAAACTTGTTTTTCCAAACAATGGGGGAATATGATCTAATGGATAATTTTTGGGACTCTCTTTAATTCTTCCGTAAGTATAATTAATTACAGACGAAAAAGAAAAATGTTTGCTGATATCAGCTCCAATATTGGCACTTATTCCCCAGGTGTAAGCCCTGTTTTTATTTACCACTGTAACTATATTGCTGGTAACGCCATTATATACGATGCTTGAAGAACCGTTAAATGTGCTAAAATCTGTGGTAAGTACATCTTTATATTTTGTGTACCAGGCAGTAACTCCCAGCTGCCATTTTTGATGTATATTTTTTGAAATACCCAGCTCATAGTTAATTGTTTTTTCTGGCTTTATGCCCGGGTTTGGAACAATTAATGTACCGTTGCCGCTTTCAAATACTTTGGCTATATCATCTACATTGGGCGCTCTAAATCCTGTAGCAACAAGGGATGAAATTTTCCAGTCGTTTGCGCCTAAAAATACCAACCCAACATTTCCAGACAAAGCATTACTTGTCTGCTCAATATTGTTATAAGGAAAAGGGAAAAATGTTTTGTGATTAAATGCAGAATGCAGCCGGTAATGAGTATAACGCAATCCAGTGTTAGCAATTATTTTAGTGGAAAACTTATGCAAAGCTGTGGCATAGACTGCATACGATTGGGTATTGCTGCCTCCATCCGGATATCTTGTATCTAAAGGGTTTTCTACCCCAGTTTGGATATTTTGTGCATAGGCTGTTGAGTTTACCTTGTTGTAAGTTATTTCTGCGCCGTATCCAAATTCGGTTTGTTTTATCCGCTTAAAAAAATCTGTATTTAAAGTGCCAATTTTTACATTTTCATTTCTATGATTTAATTTTGTACTTCTGTAGTTGCGGTTGTGGCGGCTCTCTTCAATGTCCTGGTATGCTGCAATAATTTGTGCTTTGTCGTATATGCCGGAGGCGGGTAAATTAATATGCCAGGCTGCCAGCAATCTTTGCTGTGGGCCATAATACCATTCTGCACTTTTTGCAGTACCTGCAGCATTTGTTTCTGTTAACCTGTCGTAACGGTAAACATTAGACGAAGTAGAATATTGAAAATTAAAAACGTGCTGAAACTTGCCCGTTTGCAACAGAAATTTTTGCAGCAGATCATATTGTTTGTACCCTGTTTGTACCTGCTTATCGGAGTTATGGTTTTTCATCATGGAATCTATACCATTAATACGCTGTACATAAAAAGTACGTTTACCCCAATCAGGAAAATCTGGATAATAATGAGATCCCTGTTTTAAATCTCCAAAATCTGAAAAGGTAAAGCTGGTAAGAGAAGCCAGTTTTTTTCCTCCAATATTAAAATTTACATGCCCTGTTTTCTCATTATACGCAGAGGCATATCTTATAACAGCATTAGCCCCCACAATAGTTTTTTTAGAAACAGTACTTAGCATTGGTTTTTTTGTATAAAAACTTAATACCCCTCCTAATGCATCGCTGCCATACATTACCGATGAAGGACCAAAAAGTATTTCTACTTTTTCCAACACAGCATTATCCATGCTAATAGTATTTTGCAAGTGCCCGCCTCTGAATATGGCATTATTCATTCTTACCCCATCTACTGTAATAAGCACTTTGTTTGCCTCAAAGCCACGAATAACAGGGCTTCCACCACCAAGCTGACTTTTTTGCACAAATACATTACCTGTATGTGTGAGTAATTCTGCTGTGGTTTGCTGGTTGTAAAAAGCTATTTTTTTAGTTCCTATTGTTTGTACCTGCTGGGCTAAATATTTTTTATTTTCTTCAAATCTGGTAGCAGATACAGTTATTTCATTTAGGTTCACTTCTTTCAAGCTATCTATACGGATATTGTTTTGCTCCTGGGCCTGCACCGTAATACCAATGCATCCCAATACAATAAGCATGTATTGCTTTTTCATAAAAAGTTATTTGCAGATTTTTTTGGAACCCTGTACAAAAGGGCACCATTAAAATATCCCGGTGAAAAATTGTAGTTTAAAAATTACGATGCTGCAATATATCGTGGAGGCGGGGCAGGCAGGGATGCAAACTTACTGCGGGTATTGGTATTATCAAACACACAAAACTTAGGCTGTGTTTGTAAAAAGTATTGATGGGTAAATAAATTTTTAAAGTGAGGGTAAAAACATAAAAAAATTACCTGGAAAAGATCCTGTTTACCGGAGTGGCCATTTTCTTTTGAGCAGGCAATTAACCTGGATTTAAGTTCTTTTTCTTTAACGTCAAACAGCCCTTTTAAAACAATAAATGTTCCCTTCTGTTCGTAACTTTTAACATCAAAAGGATGATAGTTTACCAATATCTCTTTGTGGTCTTTTAACCAGATAACTTCATTTACGGGAAGCGTAATCACTTCAAGATTTTCATGGTTCAGTGCCCGTTCCATAGCGTATTCTACCTTAATTTGTGCAACATAAAAATACGCAGAAAAAAATACAGGCATACCTGTAATGCTCATGAAAAGCAGTATGCTTATATGTTGTTTAAAAAAAATCACTCCTATCATTTAAAAATTAAAATGATCTTATTTTTTCTTCCGCACCAAGCTGTCTATGGGATAGTTTCTTTTCATGCTATCTCTCAGCATATCCGTCCAGTTTGTAACTTCCAGCTTTTGTCGGGTACTTAGTTTTGCATATTGATGAATGAGGATATAAGATTGCAAAGGCATTTCATTTTCTTTAACCTCTTTTGCTATTTCTTCCAGTTTACGGTATTGCCGGGCAAGGTTGTAGCTGGCAAATTCAGAAAAATTTAATTCTTTTTTTGCCTCAATGATATGATCGTTAAGCCACCAGGAAACTGGCTGAATATAAGAATACCAGGGATAACTGGTTTTATTGCTATGGCAATCGTAGCAGGATGTTTTTAGTATATCCTGCACATTTGCAGGAAGGGCATGCACCTGCACAATGTCGTTTAATGCACTAAGTTCATTGTTCTTTTTAGCCCTGGGATAAAATTGTAACAGCAACAACAGCACAAGCAAAATCAATAAAATTTTTTTAAGAATTTTTTTCATTCATCTGTTCTTTTTAAATTAAAATATTCCCTGTCATTGCCACGGGTACGGGCAGGTTCATCATTTTTAAAATGCTTGGAGCAATATCTCCCAGCTTGCCGGATTTTACTGTGCCGCTCCATTTTTTATCTATTACAAATAAAGGTACAAGGTTTAGGGTATGCGCTGTATTGGGTGTGCCATCTTCATTTATTTCATAATCTGCATTGCCATGATCGGCGGTTAAGAAAATACAATAGTCATGTTCCAATGCCGTAGCCACCAGTTTTGCTACACATTCATCCACCGTTTCTACGGCTTTTATTACTGCTTCCCACACACCGGTATGGCCCACCATATCTGCATTGGCATAATTAAGGCAAATAAAATCGGGCGTAGAAAGATTAATTTCTGCAATGGCAGCATCTGTTAATTCGTAAGCACTCATTTGGGGTTGCAAATCGTAAGTGGCTACTTTTGGAGAAGGTATCATTATTCTTTTTTCTCCCTCAAAAGGAATTTCTCTGCCGCCGCTAAAAAAGAAACTTACATGCGGATACTTTTCTGTTTCGGCCATGCGTAATTGTGTTTTGCCATGTGCAGCTAATATTTCTCCCAGTGTATCATTCAGGTTATCTTTTTCGAATATTACGTGTATATTTTTATAAGCATGGTCGTACAGGGTCATAGTTGTATAATGCAGGTTAAGGGCATGCATGCTATACTCTGCAAAATTAAACTGGGTAAGCGCCTCTGTAATTTCCCTGCAGCGGTCTGTTCTAAAATTAAAACTTATTACCGCATCTGCATCTTTTATTGTTGTGTTTGCAAGCGATTCGTTTATAATAGGCAGAATGAATTCATCAGTTACATTTTTTTTGTACGAAGCCAGCATTGCTTCTGTAAGGTTAGCAGATTTTTCTCCTATACCATTTACCATGGCATCGTAAGCTACTTTTATTCTTTCCCATCTTTTATCTCTATCCATTGCATAATATCGCCCTGTTATGCTGGCTATATTACCTGCAGATGTTTTTAAATGCTCCTGCAGCTCCTGTATAAAACGTATACCACTTTTTGGATCGGTATCACGCCCATCGGTAAAGGCATGTATAAGTACGTTATTAAATTGTAGTGCCGCACATAAACTGGTAATAGCTTTTAAATGATTAATATGCGAATGCACTCCACCATCGCTTACTAAACCAATAAGATGGAGTGTTTTATTATGCTGTTTGCAATACTCTATACTTTGTAAGATTGCAGGGTTTTGGTTAAAACTATTGTCCCTGATAGCCACATTAATTCTTTCCAGTTCCTGGTAAACAATTCTGCCGGCACCCAGGTTAAGGTGACCCACTTCGCTGTTTCCCATCTGCCCTTCGGGCAAACCTACATCTAAACCACAGGTAGTGAGTGTTGTATTGGGATATTTGCTATATAAAGAACTTACAAAAGGAACATGTGAATGTTGAATAGCATCGCTGCTTTTTACTTTTCCTAAACCCCATCCATCCATTATTACTAATAAAATTTTCTTACTTTCCATGTTGTAAAGCTACTTATTTGAAAATTATGTTCAAAAGTTTGGCTTTTTAAAGATCATAATAATCTTAAAAAGGGCAATATTAAGTTTTATTGGCACGTTTTTAGTCATTAATGCGATGAATAAAAAATACTATAAATGAAAAAATTTTTTACACTTTTATCTGCCGCCTTTATACTTTCTTCATCTGCCACTTTAATAGGTATTGAAGATGTGGTAGCAGGTCTTAAAAACGGCAATGCCGCACAGATAGCTGGTTATTTTGATAATACGGTAGATATTACTCTGCCTCAAAAAAGTAACAGCTACAGTAAGAGCCAGGCCGAAGTGATTCTGAGAGATTTTTTAAGCAATAATCCTGTTAAAAGTTTTGAAGTACTTCACAAAGGTGACAATGGCGGTTCTCAATATTTAATTGGAAAATTAATTACAAAAAGCATTACTTACCGTACTACTATTTTTATGAAACAAAAAGGAGACAAACAATTTCTCCAGGAAATAAGGTTCGAAAATTAGTAAGGTAACAATCATGTAATTTCCGGCTCCCTCAAAAGGGAGCTTTTTATTTACCGGTTGTGCAGGCAGCTGTTTTAAAGTGATTATTATTTAGTGTAAAGTTTGGTATAAGTGTATTACTTAGCTTTGTAATTATGAATAAAGAAGAACAGATTTATCTGCTTATTA
>JAYVGA010000109.1:0-4886 GCA_043772635.1 Chitinophagaceae bacterium | reverse complement strand
AGATTCTTTGGGCCCCTTAGGCATTAAAGAATCTGCAAACAACGTACCCTGTGAGTTTAATGAATATCTCCTGTAGTTGGCACCAATTATAATATCAGCTACTGATTTTGTAAATCTTGAAAGATTGTAATTACCTTCTAAACTATATAAATCAGATCTGTCCAGCAATCCACCACCTTTAGGTACGGGCAGTTTACGAATTCTGTCATACTGGCCTGTAAATGCAGGAGTACCCACAGCTGGCCGGCCTACATCTGCTGCAGCCCTTGCTGCAGTATGTGCATCAAAAGTACTAAGCCCGCCAAGCTTGGCATTTAAAAATGCTTGCCCGTATTGAGCATACCAGCCTGTACTTCCTCCACTTACTTTCCAGGTTTCATTAAAATTTTGTGTAGTAGCCGCAAGGTTAAAAGACTGGCCTGCATTTTCCTGTGTGGTATATGCACGCAACATCCAGTCTTTGTTAAGCAATTCAAATTTGTATTGCCCCATTTTAAAATCTTTTATAGAATACCTGGAAGCTCCGGTATAAATAGTATTACCCGTACCCCAGTAACCTGCCACTATTGCTTCGGTGTTGGGAGTAAGTTTATAATGCAAAGAACCACCTAATTTGTAATTGATAGTATTGGGGTTAATTAATTCCTGCTCTGTATACCCTGTACGTGACACCCTAATTGGGCTGCCGGTTAAAGTACTGATAAATGGTGCAAGAAAAGGAGCCTGCCCTGCTATGCCATTTAAAACCTGCCGCAAATCTGCAGTGGTTTCATCACCATATGTATTTACACCATCGTAGTTAGGATCTGTTTGCCTGTTACCGGCTACCAATACTCCATTAGACCTGTCATAATTTCTATAATCCAATCCTATCCAGTCTTTGGCCTGAATGAGTTCTGTAGTTATTTTAAAAGCAAATTTTTCTGATATTTTTTTACCCCATCTTAAACTCCAGTTGTAGTAAGGCGATGTTGGCCTTTCTCTTTTATCGGTATGCATCACACCTGTTTTTACCAAAAATGAAATGCCCTGGTATTTAAAAGGATTTTTACTGGTCATAAGCATCGTACCATTCATACCGCCTGGGCCGTACAATGCAGATGATGCACCACTCAGTAATTCTATATTATCAATATCCAGTTCGTTTAAACCTATAATTGCACCCACAGAAAAGTTTAAACCGGGAGCCTGGTTATCCATACCATCTACCAACTGGTTAAATCTTACGTTTCCGCTGCCGCCAAAGCCACGGGTAGTGGGTGTTTTAAAAGTTAAGGAAGAAGTAGTAACATCTACACCCTTTAGTGTACCCACTACATCATAAAAGTTTGCAGAAGGAGCAGCACGTAAACTGGCAGAGCTGATGCGCTCTATGGATACGGGAGATTCCATTATTTTTTCCGGAACCCGGGAGGCAGATACAATTACTTCCTGGCCAAGTGCATTTGAAGGAACAAATGCAACATTTATTTTATCTGAAGCACTGTTTACGGTTACTTCCTGTGGGTCATATCCTACAGAGGTAAATATTAGTGTTATCGGAAAACTTTTAGTGGTTACACTAAAATTTCCTTTGTCATCGGTAAAGGTTCCCACGCCGGAACCTTTGATAGAAACTGAAACAGCCGAAGCATTTTCCTGGGTTGCACTGTTTCTAACATTACCGCTTATGGTTACATTTTGTGCAAACACAACAACAGAAAAAATGTTTGCAATCACAAATGCAACCAAATAGCTTGTAATTTTTCTCATATAGCATTGTTTTGGTTAAGGTAAATTTTCGGCAAAATAAGCATACTTATTATCTATAAAAATTTTATTTTTAAACTGCCTGTTTATAATTTAAGCAGCATTGTAAAACTAATCTCAACATCACTCATTACTTTTGCCACATGGGTATGTATCAATTTACAGGACAAACAAATTTTTACAGTGGTAAAGTAAGAGACGTTTATTTCATTGGTAATAATTTACTGGTGATGATTGCCAGCAACCGCATATCTGCTTTTGATGTAATACTTCCACGCCCTATTCCTTTTAAAGGACAGGTTTTAAATGAAATTGCTGCATACATGCTGCATGCCTGCAGCGATATTTGCCCACATTGGCTGCTTGCCACTCCCGCCCCCGTGGCAAGCATTGGTAAAAGATGTGAGCCTTTTAAAATTGAAATGGTAGTAAGAGGTAATCTTACCGGGCATGCCTGGCGCACTTATAGTGCTGGTATTAAAACTTTATGTGGTATAACCATGCCCGATGGAATGAAAGAAAATGATTTTTTTCCTGCTCCCATTATTACGCCAAGCACCAAAGCATCTGAAGGACATGATGAAGATATAAGTAAAGAAGATATTATAAAGCAGGGCCTGGCTACAGAAAAAGAATGGGAACTGTTGCAAAAATATACTTTACAATTATTTGAAAGAGGCAAACAGATTGCTGCCAAACGGGGCCTTATTTTAGTAGATACCAAATACGAGTTTGGAAAAATTGGCGATGAAATTATTTTAATGGACGAAATTCATACCCCGGATTCATCAAGATATTTTTACGCAGAAGGTTTTGAAGAAAGGCAGGCCAATGGACAAAAACAAAAACAATTAAGCAAAGAGTTTGTAAGAGAATGGCTCATAGCCAATAATTTTATGGGCAAAGAAGGACAAACCGTGCCGCAGATGACAGACGAATGGATACAAACCATCAGCAACCGTTATATAGAATTGTATGAAAATATTATTGGAGAAAAATTTGTGCCCAAACCAATAAATGATGATGAAGTTTTTGAAAAAATTAAATTTGCTATGCTGCAAATGCAATGATGGTGTAGCGTGTATGGTACGGTTGGTAATGCTTTGACAAAGTTTTTTACTTTGGCAAAGTTTGTTAAAGAACTACGCTATGTAAAAAAAATTACACCCGGTAAAAATTATTTTGCTCATGTTAAACTTTGTTAAAGTACCAGCAGCGGTTTACTTTGACAAAGTTTTTTACTTTGGCAAAGTCTGATAAAGGAGTAAACTGCGCAAAAAAAATTACACCCGGCACAAGATATTTTTCACTTATTAAACTTTGCCAAAGTAGCGGCAGCATTCTACTTTCGCAAAATTTGATAAAGAACAATGGCCTGAGAAAAAATTTTACAACCGGGAATGTTTTTCTCACCCAAACTTTGCCAGAGTAGTTTTTGCACAGCACACAATTATTGCATTAAACATGCGTTTGCAATAATTACTAACATTAAACTGTTGCTCAATAAACTATTGTGTTTTCACATTATAAAATTTTATCGTATCCTCTAATTATGCCCGCCAGGTGTAGAATAATAAGCATCATAGCTTATGTAATTTTTAATGTTGGAGGTTTTATACCTTCCGCCAATGCACAGGATTCGGTTTTAATAGTGTCCGCACCAAAAAAAATTAATACCCTTGGCCTTAGATATGATTTTACCTTATTAGATAAAAAAGGTTATAAACCCTGGCACCTGGTTAGCCTTGAATATACGAGGGGGTTTAAAAAATTTCCCTTAACAGCAAGAATTAATTATGCAAACAGGTTTAATTTATCCGGCTGGCAGGTAGAGGCAGATGCATACCCGGTGCTGTCTAAAAAAATATATGCTTATCTAAATGCAGGATATTCGCCCGATAAAACTGTTTTGCCAAAGTACAGGGCAGGTTTTTCTTTATACCTTTCGCTGCCTGCTGCCTATGAAGCAGAAGCAGGATTAAGATATTTATACTTTAATGCTGCCACTTTTATCTACACCGGTTCTGTAGGAAAATATTATAAAAATTACTGGTTTAATTTCAGTTCTTTCTTAACGCCGGCTCATGGAAAAGTGTCCGGGGCATATTTTTTAAAAACACGTTATTATTTAAATGATACAGATTTTATAATGTTGCTCCTGGGCACAGGTATTTCACCTGATGATAAAAATAATAATATACAATTCAGCAATAATAACAGGATGGCCTCAAAGCAGGCTGCACTTAGTCTTAAACGCTCTTTAAAAAAAGGGAGCGTAATTCTACTTGGTGCAGGCTTTACAAAACAGGAATATCTGCCTCAAATGTTTATGAACCAATATAACGGGAGCATTGGTTTCCAAAAAATGTTTTAAAATTTTGTTTTAAAACTGTCCCTATATTTTTATTAAATACATATAAAAATATTTGCTATAGGATATTTTCTTCATGCGTGATTGTGCTTATACTTAACCCCGTTAAATAATTCAAAGTATTTTTACCCTTTCATCCAATATTTTAATGGTTTTAGAGTTGTATAGTATTCATACTTTAATAAGTTTTGTTTAGTGTGAATGATGTATAACCAATGATGCTGCAAAATAATTTTATAGAAGTAAAAAAATACTCCACTGTATTAAATAAAATCATTTTATTTATTCCCTCATTGGTATTAACCGGCTGGATGTTTAACACCAACTTTTTAAACCCTGTGCTTCCCGGCATGGTGGTTATGAATCCTACTACGGCGGTATTATTAATTCTTTGTGGCATATCCCTTATACTTATAGATGAGAAGAACGGAAAAAATAAAATATTAACCGGTAAATATATTGGCCTGTTTATAGCCCTTATTGCATGTATCCGCCTTGTGGGGTTTAATCACCAACTGGATATAGGAATAGACCAGGTACTTTTTAAAAATAAATTAGCCGGAAGCCGGATAGCACCCAACACTACCCTGAATTTTATTTTGGCAGGGCTCAGTTTATTTTTTATACAAAGAAAAAAGAAGAATGGTATAGTGCCATCCCAGTTTATTGCCTTAACGGTTTTCTTAATAAGTATGATGGCCATTATAGGGTACATTTACGCTGCAGGTTCTTTATATGCTTTGCCGGGTCTTAATCCTATGACGCT
>JAYVGA010000108.1:0-5958 GCA_043772635.1 Chitinophagaceae bacterium | reverse complement strand
GAAGAAAAAATAATTGGTATTTCTGGTTTATGGATACTTACAAAGTATTATGTAGGAAAACATATTGAACCTGACAATGTAATTATTCATCCGGATTACCGTGGTGCCGGTGTAGGCGAAGAATTGATGAAATGGATTTATGAATATGCCATTTCACAAAATTGTATTGCCTCTGAATTAAATTGTTATGTTTCAAATAATGCCGGGCAAAAATTCTGGATAAACCAGGGATACCAGGTAATTGGATTTCATTATCAAAAAAAGTTAACTTCTATTTAAAAAAAATATGTTCGATTTAAATACACTCATCAGGGATAATATTAAAACATTAAAACCTTATTCATCGGCCAGGCATGAGTTTACAGGTAAGGCTTCGGTGTTTTTAGATGCTAATGAAAATGCTTACGGATCTCCACTCCCCTCTCTTTTAGGAGAGGCCCGCCCGGATGATACGGTCGGACGGGGGCTGGGGGTGAGGTACAATCGCTACCCCGATCCTTTGCAATGGCAATTAAAATTTGAGCTGGCAAAAATAAAAGGAGTGCCTGCAGAAAATATTTTTATTGGCAATGGCAGCGATGAAGTCATTGATCTGGCTTACCGCATATTTTGTAATCCACAAAAAGACAATGTAATTATTTGCCCGCCTACTTACGGTATGTACCAGGTAAGTGCCGGTATTAATGATGTTGAAATTAGAAAAGTAAATCTTAAAAGTGATTTTCAACTGGATGTTGAAAGCATTCTGAATGCAACAGACGAAAATACTAAATTACTATTCATCTGTTCGCCCAATAACCCCACGGGCAATAATATGAATAGGGCTGCAGTTGAATTACTGCTCAATAATTTTCCCGGCATTATCATTATTGATGAAGCATACATCAATTATTCTGGCCAAAAAACTTTTATAGCCGAACTTACAGAATATCCAAACCTTATTGTAATGCAAACCTTATCCAAAGCCTGGGGGCTGGCTGCATTGCGGCTGGGCCTGTGTTTTGCATCGCTGGATATTATAGATATTTTTAACAGAGTAAAACCGCCTTATAATATTAACGAGGCATCGCAGCAAATTGCAATGGAAGCATTGCAGCAAACAACACAGGTTAATGCATGGATTAAAGAAGTGGTGCAGCAAAAAGAACATCTGATGAGTGAATTGATAAAATTTTCTTTTATTCAAAAAGTGTATCCCACAGATGCCAATTTTATTTTAGTGCAGGTAAATAACGCAGACAGGCTTTATCAATATCTTGCTGATCATGAAATTGTAGTACGTAACAGGAGCAATGAAGTGCTTTGTGATAATTGTTTACGGATAACTATAGGCACACCGGAAGAAAATAAAAATTTAATAAATACATTGCAAAAGTATGAGTAATAATAACCTTGCAGAAAAAAGTGAACTGCTCAATCCCCCTTTAGGGGAGCCTGTCCCGATTCATCGGGAGCAGGGGGCAAAAAAAATATTGTTTATAGACCGGGATGGCACATTAATAAAAGAAGCGCCGCCTACATACCAGTTAGATGATTTTAGCAAGCTGGAGTTTTATCCCGATATGTTTTTATATATGCGGAAGATTGCGGCAGAACTGGATTATGAACTGGTGATGGTAACCAACCAGGATGGATTAGGTACAGCAGCTTTTCCGGAAGATACATTTTGGCCCGTGCATAACCTGGTGATGAAGAGTTTAGAAAATGAGGCCATTTATTTTGATGAAGTATGTATAGATAAAACATTTGCAAAAGATAATTCGCCAACAAGAAAACCTGCTACAGGTATGTTGACTAAATATTTAAATAACCCAGCTTATGATATTGCCAACTCCTTTGTAATTGGCGACAGGATTACGGATATTCAACTGGCTAAAAATTTAGGCTGTAAGGGGATTTGGATGAATATAGATGCCTCGCTTGGCGCATCGGAAATGAAGGACAAAATTGATGCATTGCGAAAAGATACCATTGTACTGGAATCGCCTCACTGGGCAGATATTTATAATTATTTAAAATTGCCTCCAAGAAAAATTGTTCATGAACGCAATACCAACGAAACAAAAATTAAGGTTGAAGTAAATTTAGATGGAACCGGGCAGGCAAAAATAGAAACCGGCCTGGCGTTTTTTAATCATATGCTGGAGCAAATAGCCAGGCATGGTAATATTGATTTAAAAATTGAATGCAATGGCGATTTACATATAGATGAACACCACAGTATAGAAGATACCGGCATTGCTTTGGGAGAAGCTATAGCAAAGGCTTTGGGAGATAAACGGGGAATTGAACGCTACGGCTTTTTACTACCCATGGACGATTGCCTTGCGCAGGTAGCTATTGATTTTGGCGGCCGCAACTGGATTGTATGGGATGCAGCATTTAAAAGAGAAAAGATAGGGGAGATGCCCACCGAAATGTTTTTTCATTTCTTTAAATCATTTAGCGATGCATCTAAAAGTAATGTAAATATAAAAGCTGAAGGTGATAATGAGCATCATAAAATTGAATCTATTTTTAAAGCCTTTGCAAAAGCAATAAAAATGGCAGCAAAAAGGGATATCAATAATAATGCATTGCCAAGTACCAAGGGGATTTTGTAAAAAAAAAGAGCCCCCAAACCCCCTGAAGGGGGCTTACTAAGAACTCAATAATTTGTAACACTTTTTAATAGCTAATGAGTATAACAGAGAAATTTTATAACAAAGAGAGTAACAATCTTAGTTCCCTTCACCCCGAAATGCTTCGGGGCAGGGGGGACAGGGGCTCTATCGCTATCATAAAATACAAAGCAGGCAATGTGCAAAGTGTGCAAAATGCTTTGCAAAGAATAGGTGTAGCTTCTGTAGTAACAGACGATATAGATATCATACAGGCTGCAGATAAAGTGATATTTCCGGGTGTGGGCAATGCATATGCTGCCATGCAGGATATATTGCAAAAAAAATTAGATACGGTTATCATAAACCTTAAACAACCAGTATTAGGTATTTGTGTAGGTATGCAGTTGTTGTGCAATCATTCAGAGGAAGGTAATACAAAATGTTTGGGTGTTTTTGATGCGGATGTAAAATTATTCCAATCATCCTCTCTGAAAGTGCCGCAAATTGGCTGGAATAATATTTACTGTTACCAGTCTGTATTATTTAATGGATTAACCGAAGAGGCTTATGTTTATGCAGTGCACAGTTATTATGCAGCAACAGGCAAAGATACTGTTGCTAAAACAGATTATGGTTTGCCATACAGTGCCGCCCTGCAAAAAAATAATTTTTATGCCGTACAGTTTCATCCTGAAAAATCGGGTAAGGTGGGAGAAACAATTTTAAAAAATTTTATAAATATATAATGCCCTTGAATTCTATAAATGAAATTCCTTAAACTGTTAGACTTTATAAATAGTTAATTAGAATAAAATTATGTAGCAATGAATTTAAAAGACGAAACCTATAAATCAAAAAGTAACAATCTAAGTTCCCTTCACCCCGAAATACTTCGGGGCAAGGAGGACAGGGGCTCTTTTATCATTCCTGCCATAGACATTATCAATGGCAAATGTGTACGCCTTACTCAGGGCGATTATGCACAGCAGAAAATATACAATGAAAACCCGGTTGAAGTGGCCAAACAGTTTGAAGCTGCCGGTATACAGCGTGTACACATTGTAGACCTGGATGGAGCCAAAGCAGGAAAAATTATTAATCTTAAAGTGTTGGAAAATGTTGCAGCCGCAACCGCTTTAATAATTGATTTTGGCGGCGGCGTAAAAAATATAACTGATGTAAGCAACATTTTTGATGCAGGCGCATCAATGGTTACCATTGGCAGCCTTGCCGTAAAAAACCCTGAAATATTAGAAGAGTGGTTAATGGAATTTGGAGCAGCAAAATTTTTAATTGGTGCAGATGTGCTGGATGAAAAAATAAAAATCAGCGGATGGCTGGAAGACGGAGGTATAAATATTTTTGATTTTATTGGCAGGATGATAGCGCTCGGTGTAAACAATATTTTTTGCACTGATATTTCAAAAGATGGGGTGATGGAAGGCCCCTCCGTTGAACTATATAAAAAAATTATGGCAGAACATCCCGAAATAAATTTAATTGCAAGCGGTGGCGTAAGTAATATTGATGATGTGATAGAGTTAAAAGAAATTGGATGTGCCGGCGTTATTATTGGAAAAGCCATTTACGAAAAAAAAGTACCCCTTAACCCGCTAAAAGATACTTTAGAAGAGTATAAATATTTTAACTGATTTTAAAAAGGAAATGTTTGATGAATAATGATTTTCAAAATAGTGAGACGCTCGCAAGTCCCCCTTCAGGGAGATTTAGGGGGCTCACTCGTCGCATCATTCCCTGCCTGGATATAAAGGATGGCAGAACAGTAAAAGGAATAAATTTTGAAAGCATCCGTGATGCAGGCGATCCGGTGGAGCTTGCTATTATTTATAGTGAGCAGGGTGCAGACGAACTGGTTTTTTTAGATATTACTGCTACAATAGAAAAAAGAAAAACATTGGTAGAGCTGGTAAAAAGAATTGCAGCCAATATTAATATTCCATTTACAGTTGGCGGCGGAATAAGTACGGTAGAAGATGTGGAGCTGCTGCTGCAAAATGGCGCAGATAAAATTTCTGTAAACACAGCGGCTTTTAAAAACCCGCAATTAATAAATAATTTGAGCAATGCATTTGGCAGCCAGTGTGTAGTGCTGGCCATTGATACAAAAAAAGAAGCCGATAGTGAATGGTATGTTTACTTAAATGGTGGCAGAACAAAAACGGATACTAAAACTATTGATTGGGCAAAGTATGCTGTAAGCCTGGGTGCAGGAGAAATTTTATTAACAAGCATGAATAACGATGGAACAAAAAATGGGTTTGCTTTAGATATTACGGCCACATTATCCAACACTTTGCCCGTGCCTGTAATTGCAAGCGGTGGTGCCGGAACCATGGAACATTTTAAAGAAGTGTTTTTACAGGCCAATGCCGATGCTGCTTTGGCAGCAAGTATTTTTCATTATAAAGAAATTGAAATATCACACTTAAAACAATATTTGCAACAGCAACAAATAGCGGTGAGGTTGTAATGGAACGCTTTATACATGCCGCCTGCAATAGTTGCTATCATTATTTTCATGTATATGCGCAACCGGCAGGCAAAACGAAATGATGCATTAAGAAAACGTTTTTGGAAACGGGAACAGGAACTAATACAAATACTCAATAAAAAAAGTAAAAATATTAAAGATGAGTAACGAATTAAATGATCCCAAATCCTCCCTTTGGGACTTGGGAGGGCTGGATTTTACAAAATATGCTAATGGTCTTATACCTGCAATAATACAGGATGATACCACCCATAAAGTATTAATGCTAGGTTTTATGAATGAAGCCGCTATTGCAAAAACATTGGAATTAGAAAAAGTAACTTTTTTTAGCCGCAGTAAAAACAGGCTGTGGACAAAAGGAGAGGAGACTGGTAATTATTTATGGCTAAAAGATATTAAGGCAGATTGCGATAAGGATACCCTGCTCATTAAAGCAACACCCCAGGGGCCTGTATGCCATACAGGTGCAGATACCTGCTGGGGCGAAACCAATACTTCCCCTAACTTTTTATTGCAGTTAGAAAAAATTATTACCGATAGGAAAAATAACCCAACCAATACCTCTTACACCAGTTCTTTATTTGCACAAGGTATAAATAAAGTTGCTCAAAAAGTGGGGGAAGAGGCCGTAGAATTAGTTATAGAAGCCAAAGATGATAATAAAGAATTATTTCTTGGCGAGGCAGCAGATTTGTTGTTTCACTACTTTATTTTATTACAGGCAAAAAATTGTACGCTTGCTGATGTAGAAACTATTTTAAAAGAACGCCAAAAAAAAAAGCAATAATATTTTTATACAAGCTGCTGTTTGAAAATAGTTTTGCCACTTAATATTTATTATTT
>JAYVGA010000107.1:0-2914 GCA_043772635.1 Chitinophagaceae bacterium | reverse complement strand
CCGGGGCTGAAGAGTCCGTTTATATTTTTTCTCAATTAGGGGTAGAACCCTGGGGCC
Source organism: Chitinophagaceae bacterium (assembly GCA_043772635.1). Taxonomy (GTDB): domain Bacteria; phylum Bacteroidota; class Bacteroidia; order Chitinophagales; family Chitinophagaceae; genus Ferruginibacter. The sequence continues at coordinate 2,857 of JAYVGA010000107.1, read as the reverse complement.
GTATTGCCACCGGCTGTATGGAACTGATTGCAGCAGTATTATTACTCTTACCTGCTACCATAATACCCGGAGCATTATTAGCCATTGGCATCATGACCGGGGCAATAGCTTCACATATTTTAAAATTAGGCATTGTGGTACAAAACGATGGTGGCCTTTTGTTTGTATATGCCTGTGTGGTATTGCTTAGCGCTGTCATTCTGCTGGTTTTACACAAACAACAGCTAATTCTGTTTAAACAAAAACTCAAACTATAACCACTGTTATGAACAAATCATTAATAATCGCTTTGCTGATAGGATTATCAACGCAGCTTTATGGACAAAAAAATAGCTCCGCCGATAAGTCTGCTTCCTTTACTGCCGTATTTGGAAGCAGTGAATTTTCTACCGCCTTTGCCTACCAGCATTTATGGAAGCTGGGTAAAAAAGACAAATTCGGAATAGGTGCAGGAGTACGCCTTACCAATTATTTTGGGACGAATAAATATTATACTACGGCACCTGCTAAACTAACCAGTGGTAAAACTGGGCCCGGTGTTTTCTTTGCGGATGATATTCCGCAGAACATAGATTCTGTACTATTTAAAAAATCTCAGGCCAATGCACTCAACTTGTCCATTAATTTTGATTACAACATTTATAAGAAAATAACTATAGGTTTTAATATTGATGCCATTGGCTTTACAATTGGCGGCAGTAAAAATGGCTCTTATTTAGGCAACAATGGTGCAGGTGCAGCTACTACTGCAAAACCTACCGGTTTTAATTTGTTATTGGTTAGCGATAATGATTTAGGCTCACTCAACAGTGAGTTTTATGCTCAATACAAATTCAACAAAAAGTGGGGTGCTAAAGTAGGGTTTCAATTTTTATTTACCGAGTACACAACTATCACCAAAGTACAAACTACACCAGATGGGCAAAAAAATGACAGGTTCAGAAACAAATCATCCGGAATATCCTTTGGCGTTACACATCAACTCTAATAAATTAAAAAAATAAACGAAAACAATATGAAATCTTTCATTCTTGCAGGGGCAATCAGCACAATATTATTTTTTTCTGCTTGCAGCAAATCTAAAGATGGTACTGCGGCTACAGCCCCAGCCAACGAAATATTTAATCCTGCAACAGCCACATTGATTAAACAAGGTTCTTTTAGTGGCAATATGAGTTATGCGGTAAGCGGCTCAGTAAAGCTGTACGAATACCAGGGAAAGAAGTATATCTATTTTGAAAATTTCAGCAGCTCCAATGGGCCTGATTTAAAAGTGTATGTAGCCACTACCAATACCGCATCTCAGTTCATTAATTTAGGGGCACTCAAAGGGGTTTCTGGCACACAAGCATATGTTATAAATAACCCGCCCGACTTTAATCAGTATAACAAAGTGCTTATATGGTGTCAGCAGTTTAGTGTACTATTTGGTACATCCACCATTCAGTAAATGATAACAATTCTATAAAAATATTTTTAATTGTGTTACATCTAAAATATTTTCTTTTAAAAAAAATCATTATGAAAGGTTTAAAACTTACAGTAATCATTTTATTTTTATCAAGTATAGCATTTGCTCAAAAATATACAGCAACAGATGCAGGAAGCAGAGTGCATTTTGTTATTAAAAACTTCGGCATGAGAACGGGTGGTGATTTTACCGGCCTAAAGGGAAGCATCGTATTTGACCCGAATGCATTAAACGCAAGTACGTTTAATGTGTCTGTAAACTCAAATACAGTAGATACAGATAATGGCTCAAGAGATAAACATCTTCGTAAAGAGGAATACCTCAGTGTAGAAAAACATCCGCTTATTACGTTTGTAAGCACAAAAATCACCAAGAGCTCTTCTGCTGGAAGGTTTTATATTATAGGAAATATTACTATTAAAGGCGTTACAAAAGCTGTTGAATTTGGTTTTAGCGCCACCCCTGCTACTACCGGTTATGTTTTTATAGGGGAGTTTGAAATAAACCGTCGTGATTTTGGGGTAGGCGGCAGTAGTGTTTCCTTGTCGGATAATTTGAAAGTGACACTTGCCATAGCTGCAAACAAATAAACAGCCCAATGAAAAAAAATATTGAACCAGTTTTACTGCAATTAATTGATATGTTACATCAGCTTTCTGATGTTGAATATAACGCACCCAGCAGCCTGCTCAATAAAGGTTCTGTAGGTACACATACCCGCCATATTATTGAATTATTTCAATGCCTGGTGAATGGCTACCAAACAGGAATAGTTAATTACGATGACAGAAAACGGGATAAAAAAATTGAAACCGACAGATTCCTGGCTGCTCAGTTACTTAGAGGTATTGTTGATGAAATGGACAAGCCTGATAGGTTATTAAAGTTGAAGGGACTATTTTCTGAACAGGAAAATGAAGAGCTGCTAATTGACACAAATTTCTTCAGAGAAGCAGTATATAACCTTGAACACAGCATTCACCACATGGCATTGATACGGGTGGGTATTAATGAAGTAGCGTCAATAAAAATATCTGAAGACTTCGGTGTTGCCGCTTCCACCATACAATATAAAAAAGTATGTGTACAGTAACGTATGTGCCATCCAGCGATGGATATTATTTAGTAAGCAACAGGGATGAAAAACATACCCGTAAAAGAGCGTTGTTACCTGCTGAATATTCCCTTGACGGCACAACAGTTATATTCCCAAAAGATGCAGATGCCGGTGGCACCTGGATAGTTTTAAAAGAGAATGGCGATTCGCTGTGCCTGCTAAATGGCGCTTTTACAAATTTTATTGATACCGGTTTATACACGGTGAGCAGGGGCAAAATTGTATTACAGATTGCAGCAGCCTTTGATATGTTGGCGGCATTTCAATCT
>JAYVGA010000106.1:0-8408 GCA_043772635.1 Chitinophagaceae bacterium | reverse complement strand
CCACTGATAGAATACAATGATGTAACAAGGCACAGGGGCGCATTGGGGTATAATTTTTCTCCCCAGCCAAAATATATTGAACCATTTAAAAAAATGTTTAAAAAAACAAAACATCACTGGTTTGATCTTATCAAAGAATTTAATATAAATTATGTGCCTTCCCAGTTAAGTTTCCGGGCAGATATAAGCAGGCAGTTTGGTGTGGTGCGGCCAAGAAGTATTGGCGCATCTAAATACGCTATTCCCGAAACTTATGACAAGTATTTTGTTTTTCAGCGGGATTATATTATGCGCTGGAATTTTACCCGTGCGCTTTCTTTAGACTATACCGCTACCAATAACAGCCGCATTGATGAACCCGCAGGGCGCATAGATACAAAGGATAAAAAAGATACGGTAATAAGAAATTTATTAAAGGGCGGAAGAAATACGCTCTTTAATCAAACTACCAATTTTTCTTACAGTTTGCCTACGGCAAAAGTGCCCTTAATAGACTGGACCACCATTAACCTTAAATACCAGGCTGTTTACCGCTGGATAGGCGCCAGCAGGCTGGCTGTAGAACTGGGCAATACTATAGAAAATGGCCAGCAAAAAGAAGCCAACGTGCAGATGGATTTTACCAGGCTGTACCAAAAATCTAAATGGTTAAAACAACTGGAAGTACCATCCAACCCCGAGGATAAAGAGAAGTGGAAGAACCGCATTACAAAAGTAAAAGACAGTGTTACTTTAAAAAGTGGTAAACGTGTATTAAGAACAAGAAAAATACTGGATAAAACTGCTGTTCCTTACCTGGGCACGGGTGCAAGAGTTTTTGGTAAACTTATCACCAGTATTAAAAATGTAAACATCAGTTTATCGGAAGATGCCAATACACGCCTGCCGGGTTATACAGACAGTACACAGTTTGTAGGGCAAAATTTTAAAAGCATGGCACCGGGTTTTGATTTTATTTTAGGATACCAGCCAGATACCAGCTGGTTAAATAAAAAAGCAGCGGCAGGCCTCATAACAAAGGATACCAATTTTAATTACCTGTTTCAGCAAAGTCTTAACCAGCGCTTTACTTTAAGCGGGCAGGTAGAGCCGGTGAGAGATCTTATCATTACCGTAAACATGACCAAATCTTTTAATAAAAACTTTAGTGAAACTTTTCGTTTTGCAGATACTACCGGTGGCAACAACCGCTCTTTTAAACACCTTAATCCTTATGTAGGCGGAAGTTTTGATGTATCGTATATTGCTTTTAAAACTTTGTTTGGCAAGTTTGATCCCAATAGGGTTTCTCAAACCTTTAAAACTTTTGAAGCAAACAGGATTGTTTTATCCAGGCGCCTGGGCGAAAAAAATACCTATACACAGCAACAGGCCAATCCGGTAGCTGCCGATGGTTATTATTACGGGTACAGCAAATATGCAGTAGATGTGCTCATCCCTTCTTTTATTGCGGCATACACCGGGCAAAACCCCGAAAATGTTTCGCTGATAAAACAAAACAACCAGAATATAAGATCAAATCCTTTTAAAGCAATTTTACCAAAGCCCAACTGGAAGCTGGATTACAACGGTCTTAGCAGGGTAAAGGGGCTGGATAAAGTATTTACCAATTTTACTTTATCGCATGGATACAATGGTACCCTTAGTATGAATGGGTTTACCTCTGCATTGTTGTACCAGGATGTGTCCCGCTTTGGATATCCCTCTTTTTATGATACCATATCCCGCAACTTTATTCCTTTTTTCCTGGTACCCAACGTTACCATTACAGAGCAGTTTGCACCACTGGTAGGGTTTGATATGATGTTTACCAACCAAATGCAGGCTAAGTTTGAGTACACTAAAACAAGAACACTAAGTCTTAGTTTGTTTGATTACCAGCTTAGCGAAGTACGCAGCACCGAATTTGTAATTGGTGCAGGCTACAGAAAAAGAGGATTAAAATTACTGGCCGGTTTAAAGCTGCCCAAGTTCCTGGATAAAGATGGCAAGGGTAAGCTTGATAATGAAATAAATTTCAGGCTGGATATGCGGATAAGAGATAACGTAACGGCCAACAGCAAACTTGATCTGGATAATAACTTTGCTACCGGTGGCAGCAGGGATGTAACCATTTCACCCACCATAGATTATATTCTTAACAACAGGGTAAATATTAAACTGTATTTTGATCAGCGCAGGGTAAAACCTTATATCTCCTCAAGTGCACCTACGGTAAATACAAGAGCAGGTGTGCAGGTGAGGATATCGCTTGCGCAATAAATAAGTATTGATAAGTGCAACATCTTTTTTACAAAGTTTATTTCTTTTCCAAACTTTGTCAAAGTAAAAACTGCTGCTACTTTGGCAAAGTTTTAAAAGTGCTTCAGGCTATAATTTGGTTGATAAACTTTGACAAAGTTTAAAAGGGTAAAAACGTTTTGGTAAGTACAAAATCTTTTCTGCGAAGTTTATTCCTTTACAAACTTTGCCAAAGTAAAAAACTTTGTCAAAGTATCCATCTTTCTTTGGCAAAGTTTTAAAAGTGCTTCAAGCTATAATTTGGTTGATAAACTTTGACAAAGTTTAAAAGTGTAAAAAAATAGCTAAGCGTAAAATTTTCTTCTTACCTGGTTACTTCTCTACCAAACTTTGCCAAAGTGAAAAAACTTTGTCAAAGTATCAACCTCTATCAAACTTTGTCAAAGTAAAAACTGCCACTACTTTGGCAAAGTTTTAAAAGCATTTTAAACTATAATTTGGTTGATAAACTTTGACAAAGTTTAAGTGGGTAAAAAAATCGCTAAGCGTAAAATTTTCTTGTTAACTGGTTACTTCTTTACCAAACTTTTTCAAAGTAAAAAACTTTGCCAAAGTATCAACCTATACCAAACTTTGCCATATATACCAGGGAGTTTTTCTTAACAAAATTCTAACCCGTTGCAAACCCTGCACAAAAAAACCGGCACAATAATTTAGGATAAATACTGTTATATAATTACACCTTCACTTTCTGCCTGAGACAGTTACTTCGCTCACATTTATTTAAATAAATCAGGTTATGAACACACATCATCAAATACCCGTTTCTATTGCGGCATTACAACAATTAAATCATAATGCAACATCATGGCTGGGCCATCATAAAGCAGATCATAAAGAGATAGCCATGGGGCAAACATTTATTGCCCCCGCCGAAGGCGAGCTCGAAACCATTGAGGTATTTTCGAGCCTTGTAACCCAGCCGGGGCAGGTAATAATGACGCTGCATTCTTTTGATCCGCAGCAGCAGAGCTGGGGACCCTCACTGGGATCTGACACTGTAACATTTAATGAAACCTGTAACGGCAAATGGATAGCATTTAAAATTAAGGGTATGCATCTTGCAAAAGGCAATTCTTATGGTTTCCGTTTACAAAGTCATGATTCATATGTGGGTGTGGGCGAAGCTGCCGGCAGCGCAAAACATCCTCCCTTTGCATCTGGTAAAGAATGGAAGTTCACCAATAAGGATAAGGATAATAAAGTTGTTGCTTTTTCTTATTTCAGTCTTGCTTTTAAAGTAGGCTTGAGGGCGTGAAGAGAAGTTGGCAGTTGGCAGTTGAAAGTCAGGAGTCATTAGTCATCAGTCAAAGGTCAAAAGTCAAAAGTCAAAGCCTGCCACTATATTTTTGTAGGGGGTCTATAGGTCAATGTCAGCCCTGCATTTTTGTACGGAGTCAATAAGTGAATGATATATTGTTACCCTATTGTGCAAATTGTATTTTACACATCCTACATCCTACATCCTACATTCGACATCCGATATCCCACATTATTTAAAAACTTCATCCACAATTTTAGTCCCTGTTCAACTGCTGCTGCATTTTACGAATACGGTCTTCCAGTTTTTCTGAAGTAATATTTTCACGCAGGCTATCTACTTTTATTGGAAAACAAAATGGTGTGAGCTGCTGCGGAAAACAGATAACGATTTTACTTTGCTGAATTCTCTGCAGCATATTTCTTAACCTTGCTTCTTCCATCTGCTGTTCCATTACTTCGTTATATGCCTGGCGCATCAAAGGGTTTGTGGGGTCGTACTCTGTAAATACACTAAACAATAAAGATGCAGAAGATTGCAGATGTTTTTGTTTTACTTTTTCACCAGGCATACCCTGAAAAATCAATCCACCAATTACGGCAATATCCCTGAATTTTCTTTTGGCCATTTCTGTAGCGTTCACCGCTGTTTGTATATCCTGCAGCAAATTTTCTTCAGAAAATAATTCATACACATTGGTATCATCTACTGGTATGGGTTGATCGCTCAGTAATTCAAAACCATAATCGTTCATAGCCACAGAAAAACTGATGGGAGTAATTTTACTTATGCGGTATGCCAGTAATGTAGCCATGGCTTCGTGCACCAGCCTGCCTTCAAACGGGTACACAAATAAATGAAAGCCGTCTTTAGTTTCTATATGCTCTATTAATAATTCGTTGCCTGCAGGAATATGAGATAGTTGTTGCTGTAAATCAAATAATGGCTGCAGTGCTGTTATCTCTTTATCTTTTTTTGTATAATTTCCTGAAGCTGCATCTGCCAGTTTTTTGCGCAGCATAAAACCAAGGTTAGAACTCAGCGACATACGGCCACCCATCCAGCTGGGTACAATAGATTTTTTAGCCGCTGATTTTTTTACCAGCACCATCATATCTTTTATCATTACAAATTCCAGGTTGCGGCCTGCCAGGGTAAATACATCGCCGGGCTGCAGCCTGCTGATAAACCATTCTTCTATTACGCCTATAAAACCACCGCTCAAAAATTTTACTTTCATCATCGCATCGCTTACGATGGTACCAATGTGCATGCGGTGCCGCATGGCTATGCGGCGGTTATTTATTTTATACAGGCCATCAATTATTTCTACTTTTTTGTAATCATCGTATTGATGCAGTGCTTTGCCGCCGCTCACTAAAAACTGCAGCAAAATATTCCATTCTTCTTTTGTAATAAAAGCATAACAGTGCGTGCCTTTTATTTCTTCAAAAATTTCATCAGCATAAAATCCGTCAGAAACTGCCAGTGTGCACAGATACTGAAGCAGCACATCAAAGCATAACATAAAAGGCTGGCGGCTTTCTATTAAAGATTCATCCATGGCTTCTTTTAAAGCCGCCGCTTCCAGCAGCTCCAGCGAATGAGTGGGCAAAAAATAAATTTTACTTACGGCATCGGGCTGATGTCCGCTGCGGCCTGCCCTTTGTAAAAACCTTGCTACACCTTTTGGAGATCCTACCTGCACCACGGCTTCTACCGGCCTGAAATCTACCCCAAGATCCAGGCTTGATGTGCATACTACTGCCTGCAGTGTTCCGGTATGCAAAGCATCTTCTACCCACAGCCGCATTTGTTGTTCTATACTGCCATGGTGCAGTGCAATGGCACCTGATAATTCCGGTGCAACCACCAGCAGCTGCTGGTACCAGCGTTCGCTCATGCCACGGGTATTTATAAAAAGCAGGGTTGTTTTATGCTGGTCAATGATGGGCAAAACCCTGTCGGCCAGTTTTATGCCCAGGTGGCCAGCCCAGGGATATTTTTCTATCTCATCCGGGATGATAGATTCTATCTGGATATTTTTTTTGTGCAGTGCTCTTATGATTATTCCTTTTGTTTTCAGCTCAGTTTCTTCATCTTTTAAATGTAAAACAGAAGCAGCATTACCGGTATTAAAGAGCGGGGCAAGCAATACATTTTTTGCTTCTTCCAAATTGCCAATGGTAGCAGAGATGCCCCAGATGGAAAGTGTGGAGTTATGAGTAGAAAGTTCTGAGTTCCGAGTGGAAAGTTCTGAGTTCTGAGTAGAAAGTTCTGAGTTCTGAGTGGAAAGTTCTGAGTTCGGAGTAGAAAGTTCTGAGTTCTGAGTGGAAAGTTCTGAGTCTAGTACATTTAAACAGCTCATTTTTTTCGGCGATTGACCTTTGGCCATTGACCTTTGACCATTGACCTTTGACTTTTGACTTTTGACTCCTGACTCCTGACTCCTGACTGATGACTCCTGACTGATGACTCCTGACTCCCGACTTTCCACTACTAACTTTCTATTAAGGCCAACAAGCCTCGATACAGCCAGCTCTACCTGCACGCCTCTTTTGCTGCCCAGCAATTCGTGCCATTCATCTACTGCAATAATTTTAAGTGATTTAAAAGTATCTGCATAATTTTTTTGGGCCAGTAATAAGTGTAAACTCTCCGGGGTAATGATGAGAACTTCCGGCATCAGTCTTTTTTGTTTTGCTCTTTCGCTTACAGGCGTATCGCCATTTCTAATACCTACTTTCCATTGCATACCCAGGTCTGCAAATACTTCCTCCATAGCACGGGCAATATCTTTGGCCAATGCACGCAGGGGAGTTACCCATAATAATTGTAAGCCGTTATTTTTTTTTGTAAGATAATTTTTGGGGTTATCATTTATAAACTGGATGAGCGCACCAAGAAATACAGAATAAGTTTTACCAAAGCCCGTGGGCGCATTTACCAGGCCCGAATTTCCCTCCTGTATCTGCTGCCATGTTTGCTGCTGAAAAGCAAATGGCTGGCGGTTATGGGTGGATAGCCATTTGGCAATAGTTTTATAGCCGGTACTTTTAGAGGATTGCATTACGATAAATAAAAATTGTAGGTTAGTATAGCATTACAAGTTCGGTTAAAAATGTATTTCTTTTTTATTATGGATAAGAAGAGCCATTTAAATTATACATTTCGCACAGTTTACCTTTAAAAATGGATGTTCAAAACCATAATGCTGTTTAAATCATTTATTCTAAATGGAAAAGAAGCGGGACATTGCCATTAAACGGTAAGATTAAAAAGCTGGTGGGCCATTGATTTTGTTTAAGCGAAAAATAAAATCCTGGGTAAAAAAAATTAACAATTTATTTTTTTTATTAAAAAACGTCCCTATATTCACATATCTTTTTTTATAATTACTCGCTACCCTAATAAACCAGCATTAATTCTTTGTAGTTATTTACTTTTCTTTCCAGCAATATCATTTGCTTATCCTGTCAAAAAACAATATATCGTTTACGATACCCCCACACTTAACAACAGTTTTATTAGTTTAATTTATTAGCAATGGAATGCGCACGCACTTTGCTGCTGAGTTTTATTAATAAGCGTATTTAAAAAGAACCCTGATATTTATAAAACCCATTTATTGGGCAAATTATACATTGCCTTAAACACCAAAACCAGCAATATGAAAAAGAGTTTTACCTCCCGCATTACACTCGCATTTATTTTGTTTTTGTCTTTGTCTGCATTTAATGTGCAGGGGCAGGCAACATTGATATCAGACCAGGAAGACTATGCTCCCGGAACTACGGCAACGCTCACAGGCAGCGGTTTTGAGGCTAATGAAGTTGTTGCTGTGCAGGTACTGCATGCCGATGGAACTCCAGCCACCGGTGCTGATCATGACCCCTGGAATGTAACTGCAGATGCTGATGGTAATTTTGTAACAACCTGGCATGTGTGTGAGGATGATTGTGTGGGGTCTACATTAAAAGCTACGGCAGATGGGCAAAGTTCGGGGAGACATGCGGAAACAACTTTTACAGATGGAGTTATTACAATAGCATCGATAAGTCCAACTACTATTTGTACGGGATCAACTTTAACAATAAACTATTCAACCGGTAATGGTGCAAATGCACCTTCAACTCCAATTACAGTACAATTGAGTGATGCATCGGGCAGTTTTGCTTCTCCTGCAAACTTGACTCCCACAACTACAAATACAGGTAATAATCCACCTGCCTTACTAGTTACAATTCCATCTGTGCCTGCTGGATCTGGCTATCTTATTAGAATGGTTTCTCCAGTAGCTTCGCCAACTTCTACTTCAAATACAAAACCATTAACTATAAACTTAGGGCCAACTGCATCAAATGCTGGTCCCGATCAAACAGTTTGTGCTACTACAGCAACACTTGCAGGTAACGTTCCATTAGTCGGTACTGGTAATTGGACCTTAGTAAGTGGTGCTGGAACGATTACATCACCAGGGTCTGCAACGTCTGGTCTTACTGCTTTAGGAGTAGGAGCAAATACTTTCCGCTGGACAACAACAAACGGAACATGTACTACGATAGATGATGTCATTATCACAAGAAATGCTAATCCAACAACATCGAATGCAGGTGCGGATCAAACAATTTGTTCAACAGGAATTGCAACGCTGGCAGCTAATAATCCAACTGTAGGAACAGGAACATGGTCAGTGGTAAGTGGACCATCAACATCATCCACACAGTTTGGAAATGTAAATACCTTTAACACAACATTTACTAATGCAGGAGGAGCAGGAACATATACATTGCGTTGGACAATTACCAATTCACCCTGTATTGCTTCAACTGATGATGTAGTAATT
>JAYVGA010000105.1:0-5564 GCA_043772635.1 Chitinophagaceae bacterium | reverse complement strand
AAAATTTAAAAGATGGAAACTACCTGGTTGTAGCAAACGCTTTTGGTCACAGTAAAGTTTACAGCCAGGCCATTTCCATTTCTGCCGGCAATTCATCTTTTAATATGGGTGTGCTGCAACTGCTGCCAACCACTAAAAATATGGCCGAAGTAGTAGTTACTGCAAAAAAACAATTTGTAGAAAGAAGGATTGATAAAACCATTTTAAATCCTGATGCACTTATATCAAATACAGGAACTACCGCACTGGAAGTACTGGAAAAAGCACCGGGTGTAACGGTTGATAAGGATGGCAACATCAGCCTTAAAGGAAAACAGGGTGTTGTTGTAATGCTGGATGGTAAGCCAAGTTATATGACTCCTGCGGATCTTGCAAATTATTTACGCAGCATGGCATCTTCCACCATTGACCAGATAGAAATTATGACCAATCCATCTGCAAAATATGATGCTTCCGGCAATTCAGGTATCATCAACATCAAAACAAAAAAAAATAAGCAAAAAGGGTTTAACGGATCGGCAAGTGTAGCTTACGGGCAGGGCGTTTATGCAAAAACCAACAACAGCCTAAACCTTAACTACCGTATAAATAAAGTAAACCTCTTTAGTACCATCAGCGGAAACTACAGGGAAGATTACCAAAGGCTGGATATAAAAAGACGTTATAAAAACGATGATGAATCTTTAAAAGCAATATTTGAACAAACATCTTTTCAAAAAAAATACAGGAACAGTTATAATGCTAAACTGGGTATGGATTATTATGCAGGCAAGAATACGACCGTTGGTTTTGTACTTACCGGGTATACCAGTCCTAACAGGGATCGCAGCTTTAATACCAGTTATTTAAAAAGCAGTGCAGGAGTGGTAGATTCTATAGTTACAGCACAAAGCAATGAAGATGGAAAATGGAAGAACGCAGGAGTGAATGTTAACTTCCGCCAGGTACTTGATACTACAGGAAGAGAGATTACAGCAGACCTTGATTACATAAATTATATTGCTAACAGAGATCAGTTATTTACCAACAGCAGTTATCAGCCAGACTGGACAAAAAAATATTCCGATCAGTTACTGGGTTCTTTACCATCCGATATTAAAATTTATTCTGCAAAACTGGATTATGTACATCCATTAAAAAAAGATTTAAAAATGGAAGCAGGATTAAAATACAGTTTTGTAAATACAGATAATACAGCTGGCTATTTTAATTTACTTAATGGAGTTAAAACAGTTGATTACGAAAAAACAAACCAGTTTACTTACAAAGAAAATATTAATGCAGCCTATTTAAACTTTAGTAAAACAATTAAAAAGTGGGGCTTTCAAACAGGCTTACGTGTAGAGAATACCGTTTATGAGGGAAACCAGTTTGGTAATCCCACAAAAACGGATTCTGCATTTAAAAGAAGTTATACCAGTGCATTTCCCACTGCCTACATAAGCTACAGTGCCGATAAAAAAAATCAATTGGGGTTTTCCTTTGGCCGCCGCATAAACAGGCCCGATTATGAAGACCTGAACCCCTTCTTATTTTTTCTTGATAAATACACTTATGGTTCTGGCAACCCATTTTTAAAGCCCATGTTCAGCAATGTATTTGAAGCCACACATACCTACAAACAATGGTTAACCACTACGGTAAACTATAGCCAAACCAAAGATCTTTTTAATGAAACATTTGAAGAAAAAGGATTTGCAACAATAGTAAGGCAGGGTAATTATGGCAAGATGAATAACGCCAGTGTTTCCGTGAATGCACAGTTAAAACCCGCAAAATGGTGGAGCCTGATGGTATATACAGAAGGACGCTATCAACAATTTAAAGGCATATTATATGGCGAAACACTGGATATAGATGCTACCAGCTACCTGGCAAATATAAACAACCAGTTTACATTTAAAAAAGGATGGAGTGCAGAGTTGTCCGGTTTTTACAGAACCAAAGGAGTAGAAGGGCAAATAGAGATTAAGGCGCTGGGCCAGGTAAACGCCGGCCTGCAAAAACAGGTATTAAAGAAAAAAGCTACGATAAAACTTGCAGTAAGAGATATTTTTTTAACCATGGTACCACAGGGTAATATCAACTTTCAGAATACAGAAGCCTATTTTAAAAATAGCAGGGATAGCAGGGTAGCCACCTTAAGCTTTAACTATCGTTTTGGTAAACCTATAAAAGGATTAAAGAACAGAAAATCTGGGGGAGCAGGCGAAGAGCAAAACAGGGTAAAAGGAGCTAATTAATAAGTAAGAATGTGCCAATGAGCGGATGTGCAAATATGCTGATATTTTAAAATCAAAATGTCAGCATACTTCACAAAGCTTCATTGGCACATTTGCATATTTACCCATTAGCAGCCTGCATTTAAAATAGCCGGAGAGGGTTGTCAACCTTTTTAAACAATTGCATTTTCAGTATCCTTTCCCAAGGTTGAAAACCCTTCTCTGTAACCTACAGTTTGAAATACACCCATTAGTACATTTGCCTATTTGCATTTATCTTTGTTTTAAAATTTATCATATGCCATCATTTGATTTAGTAAGTAAAGTAGATATGCAAACACTGGATAACGCCATTAATGTAGTAAATAAAGAAGTTACCAACCGTTTTGATTTTAAAGGTTCGCATGTAGTAATAGATCTTAATAAAAAAGATTCCAAAATAAACCTGGAGGCCGATAGTGAAATGAAACTGCAGCAGATTATTGATGTGCTCATAAGCCGCAGTATGAAACAGGGGCTGGCGGCAGAAGTGTATGACCTAAGCAAAGAACCTTATCCCAGCGGTAAAGTAACCAAGCAGGAAGTGCTCGTAAGAAACGGTATAAAACAGGAAGATGCAAAAAAAATAGTAAAACTCATAAAAGACAGCGGGCTAAAAGTGCAGGTGGCTATTATGGATGATATTATAAGAGTAACCGGTAAAAAGATAGACGATCTGCAGGATGTTATCCAGGCAAGCAAGGGCTGGAACATTGGGCTGGCGCTTCAATTTGTAAATATGAAAAGCTAAGCTCCTGTTTTTTAAGGCAAAAACCCCTACATTTGCAGCATTAATAACCACTGTACGGCAAAATCCGTACAAAAAACAAAAACATAATGAAACAGGAAATTCACCCAAAAAATTACAGAACAGTAGTTTTTAAAGACATGAGTAACGGCACTACTTTTCTCAGCCGTTCTACTGCCAATACCTCAGAAACCATTGTTTTTGAAGAAGACGGAAAGGAATACCCCGTAATTAAACTGGAGATTTCTAATACATCTCATCCTTTTTATACCGGTAAAAATGTATTGGTAGATACTGCAGGCCGTATTGATAAGTTTAAAAAACGTTACGAAAAGAAAGCGAAATAATTGATATAGATTATTATCTTTATCACAAGTTTGTTTTTCATGGCTATACTTTAAGATCCCTTCGGTTTTCCGGGGGGATTTTTTTATACTCCTCTCTTTAAGGATAAGGTTTGGGGTGAGGCAGTTTTTCTGTATTTTTAACCCAATGAATATTTTTTTAGACGAAACCAAAAGCAGGGAGCAACTTTTTCCTTTTACCCATACCAGGCATGTGGCCGATATAAGAGTGGGCATTTTAACCATCCGCCAAAAATGGGAACAGATTACCGGGCTTACTGTTATTACAAATGCTGAATCAAAAAATTCAGATAGCTTAATAGTTGAGGCCAATATTATTCCAACAAAAAATACTGCTTCCCGCATTATAAAAGCAGCAGAAGACAAAACGCCCATTTTAGAAAATGAAGAAATAAAAATGCTTCATCACCCGTGGCAGATATTTCAAATAAATGATTGGGCAATACGATACGATTTTGAAAATATAACAGCACTCAGAACATCCTTTAGTATTTCAGCTACCAACCAATGTATAAAAGCATCAGATATTTTTGCAGAAGAAGGAGCACAGGCAGAGCATTGTATTTTAAATGCATCTACCGGCCCCATATACATTGGTAAAAATGTACAAATTATGGAGGGCACTATGATACGGGGGCCATTTAGTGCCGGCGAAGGAACCCTTATAAAAATGGGAAGTAAAATTTATGGTGCTACCAGTATTGGGCCCTGCTGTGTGGCAGGTGGCGAAATAAAAAATGCTGTTTTATTTGGCTACAGCAATAAAGCACATGATGGCTACCTGGGCGATAGCGTAATAGGAGAGTGGTGTAACCTTGGCGCAGGTACCAGCAACAGCAATATAAAAAACACAGGCGGAGAAGTAAAGTATTATATTGATGCAAACAGGATACCTCTTGCAGCCGGTAATAAAGCAGGCCTGCTTATGGGCGACTATAGCCGCTGTGCCATAAATACTTCTTTTAATACAGGAACGGTTGTTGGCGTTTGTTGCAATATCTTTGGCGAAATGCCGGGTAAATATGTGCATCATTTTTCCTGGGGAACAGAACGGTATATTTTTGATAAAGCCTTACAGGATATTGCTAACTGGAAAAAAATGAAAGGCCATGAAATATCAATAAATGAAATTGAAATACTAAACCAATTATATTCAAACCATCAATAAATAATTTTTATGCGTAAACAAATAGCTGCTGCAAACTGGAAAATGAATCTAAGCCTGCTGCAGGCAGAAGAATTAATTAATGCATTACTCTTAAGCGATATTTCTCTTAACGAAAATCAAGTGGCAGTTTTTGCTGTGCCTTTTCCGTACCTGCTTCCGGTAAAACAAAAACTGGATGGCAAAAAAAACATGTTTGTAGCAGCGCAAAATTGCAGTGCCAATAAAAACGGTGCCTATACCGGGGAGGTGAGTGCCGAAATGCTTCAGGGCATCGGTATTAAATATGTAATTATTGGTCATAGCGAAAGAAGAGAATATAACCACGAAAGCAATGCAGAACTGGCTCAAAAAATAAATATTGCCATGGATCACCAGTTGTTGCCCATCTTTTGCTGCGGAGAGGCGTTGCCCGTAAGAGAAGCAGGTAATCAAAACAGTTATGTAGAAACTCAGCTAAAAGAAAGTTTGTTCCATTTATCTGCAGAGCAGATTAAAAATTTTATAATTGCTTACGAACCTATTTGGGCTATAGGCACAGGCAAAACAGCCAGCAGCCAGCAGGCACAGGAAATGCATGCTCATATGCGCAGCGTACTTACCACACAATATGGAGAAGATGTTGCTAATACTGTTTCTATCCTTTATGGGGGCAGTGTAAAAGCAGCCAATGCAGTAGAAATTTTTGGCCAGCCCGATGTAGATGGAGGATTGGTAGGAGGAGCAAGTTTGGTAGCAACGGAGTTTGCAGGGATAATAAATAGTTTGAAAAAATAGTAAGCATTTAATGTTCATTAAAAAATTATACCTCCATAGTAAAGCATTATTCATTGGATTTTTTGTGTTTGTTATTTCCTTCGTTTTTATAAACTATAAGTGGGGTATTGTAGCCACGCCTGTTTTACAATACGGAATGTTTAGCGGTGCTTATTACTTAAGAGATTCCCAAACTGTTTATTCCATAAAAGTTAATCAAAAAATTATAAATGCGGCATTAATTTCATCAACAGACAGAGATATTATTC
>JAYVGA010000104.1:0-5149 GCA_043772635.1 Chitinophagaceae bacterium | reverse complement strand
TATTGCCCATTGCCCATTGACTATTGCCCATTGACAATTGACCATTGACAATTGACCATTGACCCTACAGCCCACCCAAAATTTCATGCCCCAGTTTATCTCTTTTAGTAAATAAATATTTTTTGTTGTGTGCATTAGGTTTCATTTCTATAGACACAGTATCTACTACTTCCAGCCCGTAACCCAGCAAACCTGCACGCTTGCGGGGGTTATTGCTCATAAGTTTCATTTTGGTTATACCCAGGCTTCTTAATATTTGTGCGCCTACCCCGTAATCTCTTTCATCCATCTCAAAACCAAGGTGAAGGTTTGCTTCTACTGTATCCATTCCCTGCTCCTGCAGTTTGTATGCTTTTAATTTATTTATAAGACCAATACCTCTTCCCTCCTGGTTCATATACAATACAACGCCTTTTCCTTCTGCCTCAATTATCTGCATTGCATGATGCAGCTGCTCGCCACAATCGCAGCGTAGCGATCCTAAAATATCGCCCGTCATACAACTGCTGTGCACCCTTACCAATATTGGTTCGTCTTTTTTCCATTCTCCTTTTTTCATAGCCAGGTGCACTTCGCCGGTATTTATTTGTTTAAAGGCTATCAAATCAAAATTACCGTATTTGGTAGGCATGTTTACATTAACCTCCATT
Source organism: Chitinophagaceae bacterium (assembly GCA_043772635.1). Lineage (GTDB taxonomy): Bacteria > Bacteroidota > Bacteroidia > Chitinophagales > Chitinophagaceae > Ferruginibacter. Next base: position 4,499 of record JAYVGA010000104.1, on the reverse strand, counting down.
TCTATCAGCGATTCTTTTTTAAGCCTGTATTCAATGAGGTCTTTAATAGAAATAATTTTAAGATCAAATTTTTGGGCAATTTCCTTTAATTGTGGCAGCCTGGCCATGCTGCCATCTTCATTCATAATTTCTACCAGTACGCCTGCGGGTTCAAAACCGGCAAGCCGGGCCAGGTCAATGGTGGCTTCTGTATGCCCTGCTCTTCTGAGCACACCACCGGTTTTAGCTTTTAAAGGAAATATATGTCCCGGTCTTCCCAAATCTTCCGGTCTTGTTGCAGGGTTTATCAAAGCCTGCACAGTTTTGGCCCTGTCGTGGGCAGATATGCCGGTGGTACAACCATCGCCCAGCAAATCTATACTTACCGTAAAAGCAGTTTCGTGCAGCGAAGTATTATCGGGTACCATGGGCTGCAACTGCAGCTGGGCACATCTTTCCTCGGTTATAGAAGCACATATAAGCCCACGGCCATGTGTGCTCATAAAATTAATTACCTCTGGTGTTACATTTCGTGCAGCAGCAATAAAATCTCCTTCATTCTCCCGGTCCTCATCATCTACCACTATCAGCAATTTTCCTTTTTTAAGATCTTCTAAAGCATCTTCTATTCTATTAAGCATTGTACAAATTATTTTTGCAGCCCAAAGTTAGTAAGCTTTATCCGTAGGCAGTAACAAGTTTTCGCTTTTCGAAAAGTACACATTTTAATTAAAACAGATATTACAAAACATAAAGCCAGCAATAAAATGCAGCGAAAGCTGCTAAAATTTTGCCTAACAATTTGTTAATAATATTTAAGTTGTATTGACAATTATTTAGTTTCTTTGCCACGTAAAAAATCAGAACTAACATGCATTTGAAAAAAATTATTCCAATGGTAATTGCCATTATGGCTTTACCATTTTTGATGATGGCCCAGGTTACAACGAGTAGCATTTCGGGTACAGTAAAAGACGCAAAAGGCCAACCACTAATGGGCGCTTCTGTAGTAGCTACACACACACCTACGGGAACTGTTTATAGTACTACAAGCCGTAAAGATGGCAGTTATTCCATTTCAAATATGAACCCGGGTGGCCCTTACAGCATTGCTACATCTTTTGTAGGATTTAATACCGATACAAAAGAAGTTGCCAGCCTGTCGCTAGGTGAAGTAGTAAATCAAAATTTTAATTTAGCCGATAAAAACAGCAGCTTAACCGAAGTAACTGTAACCGCTACAAGAACAACAGCTACCAATACTAAAGGTGGGGCAGGTACAAATATTGGAAGGGATAAAATGGCCAATCTTCCTACAATTGGCAGAAGTATTCAGGATTATGTTCGTTTTGTACCACAAGCAAAAATAACTGCTGCAGATGGAGGTATCTCCATTGCTGGTCAAAACAACCGTTACAACTCTTTTTATGTAGATGGTGCTGCAAATAACGATCAGTTTGGTTTGGCTAACTCTGGTACAAACGGAGGTCAAACAGGAACTTCGCCTATTTCTATTGATGCAATAGATCAGTTCCAGGTTTTAATTTCTCCATATGATGCATCTATCGGCAATTTTACAGGTGGTGGTATAAATGCCATTACCCGTTCTGGTACAAATAAATTTGAAGGTTCTGTATATTACGTTTTTCGTAACCAGGATCTGGCTGGTAAATCTCCGGTAGCTACTTTAAAACCCGGCAGTACTACAGAATTTCAGCGTACAAAATTGCCTGATTTTAAAAATAAAACTACAGGTATCCGTATTGGTGGCGCCTTAATAAAAAACAAATTGTTTTATTTTCTCTTGGCAGAATTACAAAGAGACGACAGACCACAACCTTTTAGCTTTGCCAACTACACCGGTACAAGCAACAGAATCGCAGCAGTGGACAGTCTTGCAGGTTTCTTAAAAACCAAGTATGGATACGATCCAGGTTCTTACCTGGATAACCCAGAGAAAGTAGAAGCAAACAGGTATACCGGTAAAATAGACTGGAACGTTAACCAGAACAATAAATTATCTGTGAGTTACAGGTACAATAAAAGTTTTAGAAACAACGTAACTGCAAGTAACTCTACCAATATAAATTTTTATAACAATGGTTTTGTAATTCCTAATACCACCCAATCTGGTGCACTGGAATTTAGAAGCAATTTTAAAAATAGTTCCAGCAACAGGTTCCTGTTTACCGTTACAGATGTAAAAGATGATAGAGGCGCTTTAAATAGTCCTTTTCCAAGGGTTACTATTACAGATGGTACAGGCAGATTTGTTATTGGTACAGATAATAGTTCTACACAGAATTTATTAAAAACTACCAACTATGCATTACAGGATGCGTTTAAATTTAATATTGGTAAAAATGCAATAACACTGGGAACAGATAATGAACTTACCAAAGCATACAACGTTTTCATTCAGAATTCTTATGGCAATTATACCTTTACCAATCTTAAGAATTTTTATGACAATGCTAATGGAATTGTTTCTGCTGCAACAGGGCCTGGATATACAAGGGGTATAGCTTTACTTGATGGAAGCGCTACAGATAACACAGCATCTGCAGCCAAATTTAAAGTAGCCCGAATAGGTTTCTTTATTAACGATGAATTAAAAGCAAGTGAAAATCTAACTTTTAATTTTGGTGTACGTGCAGATAAAACTAATTTCCTGAGCGATCTTGTTGAAGATAAATTCTTTAATGATTCTGCTATAACAGAACTTTCAAAATTCCATGATCTGAAAGGAGCAAGGTCTGGTCAAAAACCAACTATACCCTGGTCTATTTCTCCCCGCATTGGATTTACTTATAAAATACCTGAGGAAAATCTTGTGGTACGTGGTGGCCTTGGTTTATTTGCAGGTCGTATTCCGCTGGTGTGGCCAGGTGGTATTTATAATAACAATGGTGTTAGTGTAGGTGCAATTACAAGAAATGCTTCTAATGCCATTCTTTTCCGGGCCGACCCTTTTGGCCAGTATAGTCCACAGGATTTTGGTTTAAATCCTAACAAAGATGCAAAAGGTTCTATGAACCTCATTTCAAAAGATTTCAAATTAAATAAAATTTTCAGAACATCATTAGCAGTTGATAAAAAATTAGGTAATAACTGGAGTACAACCGTAGAACTAATTGTTTCTAAAAATATTAATGAAATCAATTACCAAAACGTAAATATTTTCCCTAACAGGTTCCAGGCTGTAGGCCCTGATAACAGGCAGGTGAATGATACAATTAATGCAACCAGTACCGCAAACTCAATTGCTGCTACTATCCCTATCAGGGCAAGTGGTACAAGAAATCCTTACACCGATGTTTTGATTTTACAAAACACAAGGGGTAAAAAAGGATTTGCTTATAATTTTACCTTTACATTAGACAGGGCTTGGAGAAATGGTTTTGCTTTTAATGCAAACTATGCTTACGGAAATTCTGTAGTTATTAATGAAGGAACAAGTAGTGTAAATACATCGCAGTACAGGTTTATGGAATCTGTAAATGGCCAAAATAATATTACTTTATCTACCTCCGATTTTGACGCTGCTCACCGTATTACAGGTTATATGGCAAAGAAATTTACGTATGCAAATAAAAAATTGGCTACAACAATATCTATGACTTACCAGGCCCAGTCTGGAGCGCCATTTAGTTATGTTTACCAAAACAGTATGGTAAAAAATTTTAACCGTACAGAAACAAATGATTTGATATTTATTCCAACAGCGGCTCAATTACAAACTATGACCTTTGACGCTAATACGGTTAGTGGTGTTGTATACACACAACAACAACAGAGAGATTTGTTTGAAACTTATATTACAAAAGATAAATACCTTTCTAAACACCGTGGCCAGTATGCAGAGCGTAATGGTGCAAGATTGCCTTTCACTCATTTACTTAATTTAAAAATTCAACAGGATTTTAATTTAAAATTAGGCGGCAGACTTTACGGTGTACAGATCAGTTATGATGTATTTAATTTTGCCAATATGTTAGATCATAATGCAGGTAAACAATATTTCTTAAGCAATGATCAATATTCGTTATTAACATTTAATGGTTATGTGAGCAGCACCAACTTAACCCCTAAGTACAGGTTCTCTCCGCAAACCGCCAATAATGGTAAGCCTTATGGTTTAAGCACCAGTTCTCAACCAGATTACAGTGCCAGATGGATAAGTTCTCTAACTGCCCGTATTAATTTCTAATTCTATATTTTAAAATACAAACACAAAAGAAAGCCTCTGTAAATGCAGAGGCTTTTTTGTTACTATATTTTGCCTTAAAAATAAAACGAAAATTTATCCCATAAAAAAACTCCTGATATTTTCAGAAGTTCTAAAAATATTTTTATTAATCCCCTGCAAAAATTTAATGCCGGGCATTGCTCATCCACCATTCACCATTCACCATTCACCTTTCACCTGTGTGTGCCTAAAATAGGTTGACTTTTTTTATAATGGTTCAAACAAATTTAATTGTTTCTTTAATGCATCCTCTTGATTAAGTTTTACTGTG